>JBGTIE010000684.1:0-3122 GCA_041745855.1 Lysobacterales bacterium
GCGGGCTGGCCAAACGCGGTGCCGAGGGGGCCGAGGCTCGGTCACTGGCCAGCGCCGCCGATTTCACCGCGACGCTGGAGGCATGGACATGAGCGAGCACATCGACCGTCCCGTGGTCCTGATCACCGGTGCCAGCCGCGGTATCGGCGCGGCAATCGCCGAGCGGCTGGGCGCCGACGGCTGGTATGTGGTCGGCACTGCCACCACCGCAGAATCTGCCGCCGCGCTGGATGAGCGCCTTGGCGAGCACGGCGAAGGCGTGGTGCTGGATGTGGCGGATCCGGCCGCGGTGGAGTCGATCGTGGCAGCGCTACTGGCCCGTCACGGCCATATCGACGGGCTGGTCAACAACGCAGGGATCACTCGCGACCAGTTGTTGATGCGGATGTCGGAGGCCGACTGGCAGGCGGTGCTGAATACCAATCTGAGCGGCATTTATCGCACCTGTCGGGCACTGCTGCGGCCGATGCTGAAGGCGCGCAGCGGCCGCATCGTCAACCTGGCCTCGGTGATCGGACTGACCGGCAACGCCGGCCAGGCGAACTATGCCGCCGCCAAGGCCGGCATCATCGGTTTTTCCAAGTCGCTGGCGCAGGAAGTGGGCAGCCGCGGCATCACCGTCAACGTGGTCGCACCTGGCTTCATCGAGACCGACATGACCCGCGACCTGCCCGAAGCCAGCCGCAGCGCGCTGCTGCAGCGCATCGCACTGGGCCGGATGGGTCAGCCTGCAGACATCGCCGCCGCCGTAAGCTTCCTGCTCTCCCCGGGTGCGACCTACATCACGGGCGAGACTCTGCATGTGAATGGAGGGATGTATATGGCCTAGAGCCGAAGGGCCCAGGGCAAAAAGCATAGGGCCCAGGGCTCAGGGCCCAGGGCCCAGAAGAGCAGTTCCTGTGGCCAGTTCCAGTTCCAGTCAAGAGCCCTCAGCCCTGTCCCTAAAGGTTCAGCCCTCAACGCATACGCTCCACCACACCAGCTTCGTGGCCGCCAGCATGGCTCCTCGAACCTGCATCCACTACAATCCCGCACCCACTGACGACCCTCGGAAGGAAACCGTCCATGAGCAGTATCGAAGATCGCGTCAAGAAAATCGTTGTCGACCGCCTCAGCGTCAAGGAAGAGCAGGTCACCACCACGGCCTCCTTCGTCGATGATCTGGGCGCCGACTCGCTCGACACGGTCGAGTTGGTGATGGCGCTGGAAGAGGAATTCGAATGCGAGATTCCGGACGAGGAAGCCGAGAAGATCACCACCGTTCAGCAGGCCATCGACTACATCAAGGCCCACGCTTCCTGATCTGAGCCTGGCGGGTCGAACGGCCCGCCTGCTTTTCGATCTCAGCTGCAAGCCGCCTGCGTGATCGGTGCTTTCTGCCGATTGCCGCTGGCGGCTGTTCCGACTTTGAAGGCACCCCTTATGACTGCTAAGCGCCGTGTCGTCGTGACTGGTTTGGGCATCATCTCGCCGGTGGGCAATGATATTGCGACCGCCTGGGAGAACGTGATCGAGGGCCGCAGTGGCATAGGTCCGATCACCAACTTCGATGCCAGCGGCTTCGGCACGCGGATAGCCGGCGAGGTGCGTGATTTCGATCCGACCCAGTATGTCCCCGCCAAGGACGTCAAGAAGATGGATCCCTTCATCCATTACGGCATCGCCGCCGGCAGGCAAGCCTGGGATGATTCCGGACTCAGCGCGGAGAGCTCCGACCCGACCCGAATGGGCGTGGCGATCGGCGCCGGCATCGGCGGTATCGCGACGATCGAGAAGACCCATCAAAGCTACGTCGATGCCGGCCCGCGGCGGATCTCGCCGTTCTTCGTGCCGAGCACGATCATCAACATGATTTCCGGCCACCTGTCGATCCAGCTCGGCCTGAAGGGGCCGAATATCGCCACCGTCACCGCCTGTACCACCGCCACCCACAACATCGGCCTGGCCGCGCGCCTGATTGCCTATGGCGATTGCGAGGTGATGATCGCCGGCGGTGCCGAGCACGCCACCACGCCGCTGGCGATTGGCGGCTTCGTGTCCTCGCGCGCGCTGTCGGCGCGCAACGACGAGCCCACCAAGGCGAGCCGACCGTGGGATCGCAATCGCGACGGCTTCGTGCTCAGTGATGGTGCCGGCGTGCTGGTGCTGGAGGAATACGAGCACGCGCTCGCCCGCGGCGCCCGCATCTATGCCGAGCTCGGCGGCTTCGGTCTCAGTGCCGATGCGCATCACATGACCGCGCCGCCGGAAGATGGCTCCGGCGCTGCCCAGTGCATGGCGCATTGCCTGCGCGATGCCGGTATGAGCGCCGAGCAGATTCAGTACGTGAATGCCCACGCCACCTCGACCCCGCTCGGCGACCGCGCCGAAGTGCTCGCGATCAAGTACTGCTTCGGCGACCATGCTCACAAGTTGATGGTCAGCTCGACCAAGTCGGTGACCGGCCATCTGCTCGGCGCTGCCGGGGGCGTCGAAGCGCTGTTCAGCGTGCTGGCACTGCGCGATCAGATCGTGCCGCCGACGATCAACCTGGACAACGCCGACGAGGGCTGCGACCTGGATTTTGTTCCTGATACAGCTCGCCAGGCCAAACTGGAGGCGGTCATGTCGAACTCCTTCGGCTTTGGTGGCACCAACGGCAGTCTGCTTTTCCGACGAGTGAGCTGAGCTGCCGCTGGCGGCCATCCCGATCAACGGCGAGCCTGCCGTGGCGCTGACCCACATGCTGTTCGCATCCCATCCCGGCGTGATGCTCGATCTGGAGGTATTGCGCGCGGCGGCGCCTGAACGCTTTCCGTGCCTGCTCAGCAGTTCCGCCCGTGGTGGTCGCGACGCTCGCCACGACCTGCTGCTGGCGACCAACGGCGAGGCGCTGGTCCTGCACGCCGACGGCCAGCTCGAACGGCCTGCCGGGTTGGCCGACCAGGGCGGTTTCCTGGCCACCTTGCGGGCCTGGCAGCAGCAATTGGCGCAGCCAGCCGATCCCGGGCTGTCCTTCGCTGGCGGCTGGTGCCTGTATCTTTCCTACGAGTTCGCCGGCCAGATCGAGCCGATACTGCAACTGCCGCCGGCCAGTGACGGACTGCCGCTGGCGATTGCGCTGCGCACGCCGGCGGCGCTGC
>JBGTIE010000685.1:0-2704 GCA_041745855.1 Lysobacterales bacterium
CAGGCAGGCTCCTACACGGGCTTTGCGGCCCTCCCCGATCGCATTCCCGATTCGCCTGCAGGCAGGCTCCTACACGGGCTTGGCGGCTCGAACCGACCTCATTGGATTCCCGATTCGCCTGCAGGCAGGCTCTCCTACACGGGCTTTGCGACCCGTCCCGACCTCATTGGATTCCCGATTCGCCTGCGGGCAGGCTCCTACACGGGCTTTGCGGTCCTTACCGCCTTCTTCGCAACCCGATTCGCCTGCAGGCAGGCTCCTACACGGGCTTTGCGGCCCTTACCGCCTTCATCGCAACCCGATTCGCCTGGAGGCAGGCTCCTACACGGGCTTTGCGGCCCTTACCGCCTTCATCTCAACCCGATTCGCCTGCAGGCAGGCTCCTACACGGGCTTGGCGGCCCTTACCGCCTTCATCGCAACCCGATTCGCCTGCAGGCAGGATCTACACGGGCTTTGGGCCTTAGCTGCTCCATACCATGCCGAATGGTCGCTATCCTTGCGGCCTTCCTCGACGAGCGACGCCGATGACCGAGACCTCTGCCTATCCGCACCTGCTGGCCCCGCTCGATCTGGGCTGGACGAAAATCCGCAATCGGGTCCTGATGGGGTCGATGCATACGGGGCTTGAGGATCGGGCGCGCGATTACGACAAGCTGGCGGCGTACTTCGCCGAACGCGCGCGTGGCGGGGTGGGCCTGATCGTCACCGGCGGGATCGCGCCGAACCTGCGTGGCTGGCTGGCGCCGTTCGCGTCCAAGCTGTCGTGGCCGTGGGAGGTGCAGCGGCATCGCAAGGTGACCAGCGCGGTGCATGCCGAGGGCGGTCATATCTGCATGCAGATCCTGCACGCTGGCCGCTATGGCTATCACCCGCTGAGCGTGGCGCCCTCGCCGATCAAGTCCCCGATCACGCCATTCAAACCCTCCGAACTGTCCAGCGCCGGGGTCGAACGGACCATCTCGGACTTCGTGCGTTGTGCATCCTATGCCCGCGATGCCGGCTATGACGGCGTCGAGGTGATGGGCTCGGAGGGCTATCTGATCAACCAGTTCCTGGTCGAGCGGACCAATCGGCGCACTGACCAGTGGGGCGGCAGCGTCGAGAATCGGCAACGCCTGGCGCTCGAGATCGTGCGCCGGATGCGGGCCAGGCTGGGGCCGGATTTCATCATCATCTACCGGCTGTCGATGCTCGATCTGGTCGAGGGCGGCCAGAGCTGGGAGGAGATCGAACAACTCGCCAAAGGCATCGAAGCGGCCGGCGCGAGCCTGATCAACACCGGTATCGGCTGGCACGAGGCGCGCATTCCGACCATCGTCACCTCGGTCCCGCGCGGCGCCTTCACTTTCGTCACCGCCAAGCTCAAGCAGACGGTGACGATTCCGCTGGTCACGACCAACCGCATCAACATGCCGGCGGTGGCCGAGCAGATCCTGGCCAGCGGCCAGGCCGACATGGTGTCGATGGCGCGACCGCTGCTGGCCGATGCGGAATGGGTCAACAAGGCCGCGCAGGGCAGGGCGGACGAGATCAACACCTGTATCGCCTGCAATCAGGCCTGTCTGGACCACGTGTTCGAGAACCGGCGCGCGTCTTGTCTGGTCAATCCGCGTGCCTGTCACGAAACCGAGCTGCTGATCACGCCGACGACCACCCCGAAGCGTTTTGCGGTGATCGGCGCCGGGCCGGCCGGGCTGGCGGCCGCCACCACGCTCGCAGAGCGCGGCCACAAGGTCAGCCTGTACGACAGCGCCGACCAGATTGGCGGTCAGTTCAATCTGGCCAAGCGGATTCCGGGCAAGGAGGAGTTCGTCGAGACACTGCGCTACTTCCGGGTCCGACTGGACAAGCTCGGCGTGGACGTGCAACTCGGCCGACGGCTGGAGGTGGCGGACCTGGCGCCGGCTGACTATGACGCGGTGCTGCTCGCGACCGGGGTCAAGCCGCGCAAGCCGGCGATCGAGGGTATCGAGCATCGGAAGGTGCTGAGCTATGTCGAGGTGCTCGAGGGCAAGCACGTGGTCGGTCAACGCGTCGCGCTGATCGGCGCCGGCGGCATCGGTTTCGACGTCGCCGAGTATCTGGTTCAGGCCCATCCTTCGCCAACGGTGGAGCCGGATGTCTGGCTGGCCGAATGGGGGATCGATCCGAAACTCGAGGCGCGTTCAGGGATCGAAGGCGTACAGCCGCATCGCACCGCGCCGGAACGGCAGGTCTGGTTGCTCCAGCGCACTCCCGGCAAGCCGGGCAAGCGGCTGAACAAGACCACCGGCTGGGTCCACCGCGCCACGTTGGCGATGAAGAAGGTACAGATGCTCGGCGGGGTTGACTACCAGCGCATCGACGACGAGGGGTTGCACGTGTTGCGCGATGGCAAGCCCGAGACGCTTGCCGTCGATCACATCGTCATCTGCGCCGGTCAGGAACCCAATCGCGATCTGGAAGACAGCCTGCGCGAGGCTGGCCACACGGTCCATCGCCTCGGCGGCGCTGACGTGGCGAGCGAACTGGACGCCAAGCGCGCGATCGATCAGGGGACGCGGTTGGCTGCGGTGTTGTAGCGAAGGAAGTAGATCCTATGACTGGGAGGGTCGCCGACATACTCTTTTCTTCCCACACAACTAGGAGAGCAGAGATGTCGACGACCCAGATTCAATTGTGCCTGATGGTGGCGGTGGCGGTGGAGATTTCGGGGGCCAAAT
>JBGTIE010000686.1:0-1521 GCA_041745855.1 Lysobacterales bacterium
CAGCAGGGTGCGGGTGCCGACCCAGCGCCATTGGCCTGGCACGTCCGGCTGCAGCCGCACCGGCACCCCGGTCGCAATGCTCTCGTCATGACTGCTGACCGCGATCATCGGCCGATCGAAGCTGATGCTGAGCTGGCCGGCGATGTCCACCTCGCCCTCCGGCCCATAGCGCAGCACCTCGAAGGGTCCTTGCGGCGAAGGGGCCTGCGGCCGCTCGCGTTCGGCGACAGGCGGGAACTCGCCGGCGACGGTCACGCCGGTCCTAGGTGCCGGTTGACTAGCCGGACGCATCGCGAAGTCCTGCTGGTCGGCCCCTTCAGCCTCGAGCGCGTCAAGGCGGCCCAGCAAGGCGTTGGATGCTGCTTCCGACAGCGGTTCGGCGTCGGCCAGCGGCGGGCGCTGGTAGGCCTGCTCGGGCGCCTGGCCGTCAAGGACGGTGCCGGGGAAACTGTCGAGTTCGATCGGATCAGGGACGGGTTCTGGCGATTCTCTCAGCTGCACTGCCTTGCTCATGCTCGTCTCCTGTCCCTGGCCCGAACCGCAGGCGGTCAGCACCAGCAGGCCCGGCAGCAAGGTCGCTGACAACAGCCGTGCCGCCCAGTTCGTCGATCCGATGCCCATCAGACTTGCTCCGCCGGTTGCGGTGGTCAGTCTAGCGGTGGCGGCTGTCGGGTGCGAGCGGAGTGCTGGTTCAGAAGGCTTGGGTGGCTTAGGGCCCAGGGCCCAGGGCCCAGCAGGTCAAGAGCCGCTCCGGAGCGGGAATGCATGAAGGTTGAAGCGATGGATCGGAAACCTGCTCGCCTTGAATTGGCTTTGAGCTGGGCCCTGGGCCCTGCTCTTGATGCGGTTCGCTGAGCTCACCGACATCCTACGCGCTTCGCCGCGGCTCTCCTGGGCCCTGAGCCCTCAGCCCTGGGCCCTGCTCTACGGCTCTTCTGGGCCCTGGGCTCTGAGCCCTGGCGTTCAAACTCGCGCTCGTCGGGTGACCTAGCCGGCAGTCTCGCCACAGCTCGCTTTGACCCGCCGCGGCGGTGTCTGGCCCAGGCCCGGGATGCGGTCGGACAGGCGAGTGATGATGCCGTCGGCACGCCAGTCGTAGATCACCTTGAAGGCGAGCACGCGCGGAACGTACTCGCGGGTCTCCTTGTAGGTAATCGTCTCGATCCACAGGTCGATCGGCAGGTCCTCGCTGCGCGGCCAGCGTTCGACCGCGCCGGGGCCGGCGTTGTAGGCGGCGGTGGCGAGGATGATCTGGTTATCGAAGCGCTGCATCAGTTCGGCCATGTAGGCACTGCCCAGGGCGATGCTGTCGTCTGGGTCCGTCAGTGAGTAGTCACGCAGACCGAGCCGCTGCGCCACCCCACGGCCAGTGGCGGGCATCACCTGCATCAGGCCCAGTGCGCCCACGGACGAACGCGCCATCGGATTCCAGGTGCTCTCGGCCCGGATCAGGCCGCGGACCCAGGATGGGTGCAGGCCATGCATGCGGGCCTGCTCGCGGGTGCGATCTGGCCAGGCCAT
>JBGTIE010000687.1:0-3003 GCA_041745855.1 Lysobacterales bacterium
CGCCCGCGCCAGCGCGAGCGCCGATTTCACGCGCATCGTCGGCAACACGGCGGTGCTCGGCAACGTGCGCTATGTGATCACGCTCGATACCGACACGCGCCTGCCACGCGACGCGGCGCGCGAATTCGTCGGCACCCTCGCCCATCCGTTGAACCAGGCCCACTTCGATCCGCAGTTGCGCCGCGTCACGCGCGGCTACGGCGTCCTGCAGCCCAGTGTCGGCAGCAGCATGAGCGGGGGCGTGGCCTCGCGCTATGCCCGTATGTTCGGCAGCGAGCCGGGCATCGACCCGTATTCGCGCACCATCTCCGACGTGTACCAGGATCTTTTTGGCGAAGGCTCGTTCGTAGGCAAGGGCATCTACGACGTGGATGCATTCGAGAGCGCGCTGCACAATCGCTTCCCCGACAACCGCATCCTCAGCCATGACCTGCTCGAAGGCTGCTACGCGCGTGCCGGGCTGGTCAGCGACGTGCGCCTGTTCGAGGACTACCCCGCGCGCTACGCCGCCGACGTCAAGCGCCGGCATCGCTGGATCCGCGGCGACTGGCAGCTGCTCCCCTGGCTACTGCCGTGGGTCCCGCGGCCCACCGTTGGGATCGAACGTAATCCGTTGTCGTGGCTCTCGCGCGGCAAGTTGCTCGACAATCTGCGCCGTAGCCTGGTGCCCGCCGCGACGCTCGCACTGCTGATCACCGGCTGGGCGCTGCTGCCGCAGCCGATGCTGTGGACCTTGTGGCTGCTCACCCCACTGTTGCTGCCGCTGCTGCTGCGCGCTGTCTGGGAGACAGTTACGCGGCCGTTGGACATGCCCTTCGAGAGTTATGCCACGCAACAGGGGCAATCGTTGCTGCAGCAACTGACCAAGGCCGCAACGGAACTGGCCTGTCTGCCCTTTGAATCGGTGTTCAGCCTCGATGCAATCGCGCGCACACTCTGGCGCATGGGGATCAGCCGACGCCGGCTGCTGCAATGGAGTCCGTCCAGCGAGGTCGAGCTCCGACTCGGCCGCGGCGGCAACGCCGAGCTGCGCGGCATGATCTCGACGCCGCCTATCGCGCTGGCGATCGCCGCGCTGTTGTGGTGGTTGAATCCGCAAGCACTCTGGGTCGCCGCACCGCTGCTGGTCCTTTGGTTCGCGTCACCGGCGCTGATGGCCTGGCTCGCCCTGCCACCGGACCAACGCCGTACCGAGCTGTCAACGCCGCAACTGCAATTCCTGGGCAGACTCGCGCGGCGCAACTGGGCCTTCTTCGAAACATATGTCCGCGCCGAGGACCACTGGCTGCCGCCGGACAATGTGCAGGAACATCCGGCGCTGGTGGTGGCGAGGCGCACCTCGCCGACCAACGTCGGACTGTCGCTGCTGGCCAACCTCGCGGCCCTTGATCTGGGTTACCTGCAGGCAACAGGACTGATCGATCGCACCGCGCTCGTATTGTCCACATTGGAGAAATTGCCGCGGCACCGTGGTCATTTCTACAACTGGTACGACACCGAAACCCTGCAACCGTTGCCGCCGCGCTATGTCTCCACCGTCGACAGCGGCAACCTCGCCGGCCACCTGCTGACGCTGCGGCAGGGATTACTGGCATTGATCGATGCACCGCTGCTGGGACCGCACAGCTTTCGCGGCCTGTCCGACACGCTCGGCGTGCTGGAACAACAGTGGAGCGCGCTGAACACGGCCGGAACTGCGCCCGAGCTGGCGCTGACCGACATGCGCCTGCGGCTCGACCTGCTGCGCGCCGATCCGCCGACCACGATCGGGGATGCCTGGCACGCGCTGCAATCGCTGTTGCCTGAGGCGCGCGCGATCCAGACTGCATGGACGGAATTGACCGAGTCGCCGCCGCTGCAGGCCGAGCGGCACTGGCCCGATGCGCTGCTCGGTGCCTGCGAGAGCGCATGCGCCGAGCTGCTGCAGTTCTGTCCAGGGATCGCACTTCGACAAGACGCGGAGGGCGCGGCAGACAATCCGACGCTGCGCCAGCTGGCTGTGCGCAACGACGATGCCCTGGTGCAATCCCGCGCGCGCGAACGCATCCGCGAGTTCGAGCGCCTCGCCCATATCGCAGGTCAGCTGTCTTTGCTGGAGTACGAGTTTCTCTACGACCGCGCCAAGCATCTGCTGGCGATCGGCTACAACGTCGACGAGCGACGCCTGGACCCCGGTCACTACGATCTGCTGGCCTCGGAAGCCCGGCTGGGCAGCTTCGTCGGAATCGCCCAGGGGCGCTTGCCGCAGGAAAGCTGGTTCGCTCTGAGTCGGCTGCTGACCGAGATCGACGGGCATGCCACGCTGCTGTCGTGGAGCGGATCGATGTTCGAGTACCTGATGCCGCAACTGGTGATGCCGAGCTACCCCGATACGCTGCTCGATCAGA
The DNA here is from genome assembly GCA_041745855.1 of Lysobacterales bacterium. GTDB lineage: Bacteria > Pseudomonadota > Gammaproteobacteria > Xanthomonadales > SZUA-5 > JAWLAT01. The sequence goes on from JBGTIE010000687.1 coordinate 2,388, forward strand.
GCATGAAGCACGCGGTGCAGGCCCAGATCGACTACGGCCGCCGGCGCGGCGTGCCCTGGGGGATTTCCGAGTCCGGCTACAACACGGTCGATGCGCGCATGAACTACCAGTATCGCGCTTTCGGCGTGCCTGGCCTGGGCATGAAGCGTGGCCTCGGCGAAGATCTGGTGGTCGCACCCTACGCCAGCATGATGGCGCTGATGGTCGCACCGGAAGCAGCCTGCAGGAACCTGCAGCGGATGACCGAGCTGGGCTTCGACGGTCGTTTCGGGCTGTTTGAAGCGATCGACTACACGCCGAGCCGGCTGCCGCCTGGAAGCGAGCATGCGATCGTGCGTTCCTTCATGGCGCATCATCAGGGCATGGGCCTGCTGGCGCTGGACTACCTGCTGCGCGATCAGCCGATGCAGAAGCGATTCGTGGCCGATCCCGAGTTCCAGGCGACCCTGTTGCTGCTGCAGGAGCGTCTGCCGCGCATCGGTGTGATCCATCCGCACGAAGCCGAAGTCATCGGGCCGCGCTCAGCGCCGGCGCCAAGTGAAACGCATCTGCGCGTGTATCGCGATCCGAGCGCGGCCCAGCCGGAAGTGCAACTCCTGTCGAACGGCCGCTATCA
>JBGTIE010000688.1:0-4483 GCA_041745855.1 Lysobacterales bacterium
GAGCAGGGTGCGCCACACGGCGCCATCGTTCGGATGCCGCTCCAGGTGCTGTTGCAGGATGGCCTCGCCCTTGCGCGGTTCGCCCTTGCGCAGCCAGGCCATGGCCTGGATGCGATGGGCGCGCGATAACTCCGGCCGTAGGGACCTGGCGCGGGCGGCAGCGTCGTACGCGCCCTCCAGGTAGCCTCCTGCGAGCAGGATATCCGCCCGCAGGATCCAGACCTGGGCCAGATCCGGATGGTTCTCGAGCAGCTTTGCCGAGTGAGTTTCAGCATCGGGCAGGCGGCGGGCCGCAATCAGCACCAGCAAACGCAGCAGCGCCGGCGCGAGCGGACTACCCGCCGGCTCCTCGCCGATCTGCTCGAGCAGCAGCAGGGCCTGGTCATGCCTGCCTCGTGCAAGCTCCGTCGCAGCGGCGATCAGGCACGCCTGCGGACTCGGCGGGTCGGCCTCGAGCAGAGGCTGCAGTTCAAACGAGACATCGTCGAACTCACTCTGGCGCAGCAGCACTCCGGCCAGCGCAAGGCGTAGCTCGATCGCGGCCGGATCGCCCTGCAGGCCTTCGCGATAGCGCTTTTGCAGCCCGTCCAGATCCGCTTGAAGTATGTCCACGTCAGTCGCGCAAACGTGGGCGGCTGCCAGCCGCGAGTCGAGCAGCAGGGCATCATCGAAACTGGCCCGGGCGGCGTCGGACTGGCCCAGCCGTTGCTGCACCCGGCCCTGCAACAGCATTGCCAGAGCATGATCGGGGACGTCGGCAAGTAATTCGACCAATTGCACGGCGGCGTCGCGAAAGCGTCCCTCGCGCGCGGCCAGGGCGGCCTCCAGAAATCGCGGCTGCGGGTCGGCCGGACGGGCGACGCGCACTTCGCTGAGTTCGCGCCGTGCCTGTTCCAGCTGATCATGCGCGATCAGGCGCTCGATTTGTTCCATCCGCAGGGACTCGGATCAAGGTGGGTCGCGGATGGTAGCGCAACTAGCCTCTCGCGCCTGCGGCATAGCGCTCGACGCGGTCCAGAAAAAGGTCCTCGATCCAGCTTTCCAGGCGCCTGCCCTGGATGAAGCCGCAATGTCCGCCGTGGCGGGTCAGCAACAACTCGGTCGACGGCGCTGGCTGCAGGCCATGGAAGTCACTGACCGGTATCACCGGATCGTCGGCTGCCGCGACGATGGTCGCCGGCACCTGCATCGCGCCCAGGCGATCGGTCGCAATCGAGTAGCCGCCCAGATAGCGATCGAGATGACCGAAATCGGTGTATTGCTGAACCAATCGGTCGGTCAGACTGCGCAAGGTGGGTCGGCGCAGCCAGTCCTCGAAGCGATAGCGGTGCGGATACAGGGCTTGCTTGCGCTTGAGCGAACGGCTCCATTTGCGGATGAAATACCACTCATACATGAACGGTGCGTGCTCTATCGCCTCCATCGTGTGCTTGGGATCGATGGGCGGACAGACCGCGACCGCGCCGACCAGCGGCAGACCGGCGGCAGCAGCGCGATTGGCGATGCGCAGCGCGAAGTTGCCGCCGAGCGAGAACCCGCCGATGAGCAGCGGCCGGGCCGGAAAACGGGCAGCGATCGCGCCGACCGCACCCACCACCTCGTCCAGCCGACAGGAATGGAACAAGTCCTCGTTCAGATGATGGGTGTCGCCATGGTCACGCAGCTGCAGGCGAAAGACCTCATAACCCGCGCTCTGCAATCGCCCGCCAATGGCCAGCATGTAGCTCGAGTCGGCGCAGCCCTCCCAGCCGTGAATCAATATGACCATGCCGCGGCTGGGAGCGTCAGTCAGGGTGGGCGAATGAAAGCCAAGCAGACGCACACCGTCGCCACAATCGAGCAGCACCTGTTCGGCTCCGCTCGGGAAGGCCGGGAAGCGCTTGCGCGCCAGGCGGCCCCGCAGTCCGCTCGATGCCAATGCCGACTGCAGATGTGGGTTGCGCAGCAGGGCCGGCGGAAGGAAGCCTTCGTTCATGCGTCCTCGACCACCCGGCAGATCATTTGTCGACAGCTGTCCGCCAGCCGGCGGCGTCCTTCGCCGGTGTCGTGCACCAGCGGCAGGAAGTGCGTTTCGGCTTCTATCGGCGGACCACCCAGCAGGCGCAGGAAGTTGGACAGGAAGTTCTCGTTGTCGGCAAACGCGACGAAGGGGCTGTAGCGTCCGTCGACCTGATAGCGCAGCGCGACCGGCTGGATCGGTACCTGGGCATCCAGTGCGGTCTGGAAGATGCGGGCGTGGAACACCTTCACCGTACGGCCGTTGCCGGTACCACCCTCGGGAAAGACGCCCACCGCGTGACCCTCACGCAGCCTCTCGGTCATGACCGACGAGACACTGAGCATCGACTCGCTGGAACCCCGCCGATGATAGATCGTGCCTGCCCGACTGGCCAGCCAGCCGATCACCGGCCAGCCCGCAATCTCGCTCTTGGCGACAAAATGCACCGCCCGATGACTGTGCATCAATTCGATGTCGAGCCAACTGACGTGGTTGGCGACCATCAGGACCGCGCTATTGTGCGGCTCGCCGACGCGCCGGGTCCGCATGCCGAATACCCGCAGCAGGCCGCGCGACCACCACGCAATGGTTTTCTCGACCCGGCTCAGACCATCACGACCGGGCCGGGTCGCGCCAGGAAGGCTGATCACCAGCACGGCCGCCGGCAGGTGGATGCCCAGATGCCACAACAACATCGGCGTGCGATAGAGGTAACGCCACCAGCGCACTCGGGCAACGGGCGCGCGGGTATCCGTGGCCATGGCGGCCGGATCGCGGGAGAGAGGGGCGTTCATCGGGGGCAAGTGTAGCGAGATGAGGTGGAGCTGGGGATCTAAAGTGTCAGGGCTGGCTGAGAGCCCGGCGGTGAGGGATCAGAAGAGCATGGGAGAAGCGCCGTAGGTTATCGGTGAGCTCCGCGAACCGCATCGATGGATACCTTATCGATAGGCTGTTTGGTTGAGGGGCCGCAGCCGAAACTGCCGCGCGCCAGGCAGGAACCCCGAGTTGAACTCGGGCAACGAGCCGGGTGAAGCGTGAGGCGACCCGCCCGAGTACAACTCGGGGTTCCGGCTCGCGCAAGTTGCGCCCCGCCCGCCAAGCCGCCCTTGATCCTCTGTGCCCTGGGCCCTGTGCCCTGTGCCCTCCTGCCCCTACGCACGCGACTGCACGTGCCACACCTCAAAACCCCATCATCAACCTCGAATACCCCTCCACCATCCGCCCCATGTTCGCGACACTCAAATGCTCGTCGGTGCCGTGGAAGCCGGCGATTTCGGCGGGGGAGGCGACAATCGGCAGGAAGCGATATGCGGCGTCGCTGATCGGGGTGACATGGCGGGCGTCGGTGGCGCCGATGACCAGGCCGGGGGCGACCGGGGCGCCGTCGCCGGTCCAGTGGGCGAGCGCGGTCAGGGTCTGCCAGGCACGGGTGTTGGTCGGCGCGATCGGCGAGGGTTCGCTGCGCAGGACCACGTCCGGGACTTCGACCTCGACGCCAAAGGGCGTGACCAGTCGGCGCACATGCTCGATCACCGACGCGCTGCTGTCGCGCGGATGGATGCGGAAATTGACCCGTGCACTGGCCGCCTGCGGCAGCACGTTGTCCTTGACCGAGCCTTCCAGCATCGTCGGCGCGGTGGTCGTGCGCAGGGTCGCATTGCCGCCTGGACTGGCTGACATGAGGTTGTCGATCACCCCGCCGAACAGCCAACTGTTGGCGATCAACACGCGCTGGAAATAGGGCATGTCGGGCGCGATGCCGCGCAGCATGTCGGCCACCGGCGCATCATCGAGCGAGCCGGGCATCTGGTTGTCTTCCAGCGCAACGATCGCCCGCGCCAGCCGCACCGCGCCGGACTCGCGCGGCGGCATCGAGGAATGGCCGCCGGCCGCTGGCGCGGTGAGTTTGAGGGTCAGATAGCCCTTCTCGGCCACGCCGATGATTGCCGTCGGCCGGCCGGTCAGCGGGAACTCGGCCAGGACCATGTAGCCCTCGTCGAGCACCAACTCGGGACGGACACCGCGTTCGCGAAGTACTTCGACCGCCGCCTGTACGCCAGCGCCGCCGATCTCCTCGTCGTGGCCGAACAGCAGCAGAACCGTTCGCTGCGGCTGCAGCCCATCGGCAAGCAAGGTCTCCACTGCCTCCATCAACGCCACCAGCGAGCCCTTGTCATCGAGCGCGCCACGGCCCCAGATGCGGCCGTCGGCGACCGTGCCGGCAAATGGCGGATGGGTCCAGTCCTTGACCGTGGCCATGTTGATCGGCACCACGTCCTGATGCGCCATCAGCAGCATCGGCGCAAGCGAAGGATCGGTGCCGGGCCAGGTGTAGAGCAGCGTCAGCTCGGCGATCAATTCGCGTTGCATCGCGCCATGGGCAAGCGGATAGCGCTGCGCCAGCCAGTCATGCAGGGCGAACCAGGCCGCTTCCTCGCGCGGCTGGTCCGGCCCGATCGACACGGTGCGCAGCGCGATCGCCTC
>JBGTIE010000689.1:0-2758 GCA_041745855.1 Lysobacterales bacterium
CTACCGCCGTACCGCGCCGCGCCGGCGCCATCACCGGCGGGTCGAGCAGCACGGTGTACTCGCGCAGCAAACGGCCGTTGTCCCAATTGACATCGAGCAGGAAGGTCAGGAAGGGCTCGCGGATCGGCTCGTTGCTGGTGACCCGGATGACCGGCTCGCCACGCGCGTTCTCGCCGACGGCGAACTCCAGCGGTACCGCCAGACGGGTACGATCGATGCCGACGCGGGCGAAATCTTCGGCCTTGGCCAGATCCACCGCCAGTCCGGCGGCTTCCCCTGGACCTGCCTGGATTACGGCGATTTCGGCGTTCAGCGGCTGATTCAGGGCCGACTTGACCTCTATCGCCCCCAGCCCCAGCGCCTGCGCCAAGCTGGGCAGCATCATCAGGCTACTGGCCAGCACAGTCTTACGCATAACTTTCATTCGGCTTCCCCCGGGCTTGCGATCCGCCCTGCCCTGTGAAGGATCAGACGCGGCGGTTCCTAAGAAACAACCTTATAAGGTGTGCCTAACTATAGATCACAAATAGTGTTGTACCAATAGTTCAGCGATCTGAACTGCGTTCAAAGCCGCACCTTTTCGCAGATTGTCGGCCACTATCCACATCGAAAGGCCTCGTGGATGCGAGATGTCCTTGCGAATTCGGCCGACGAAGACCGGATCGGTGCCCGCGGCATGGGTCACTGGAGTTGGATAGCCACCCGCCACCGCCTCGTCGACCAGGCTCACACCGGGAGCGCTGCGCAGCAGTTCGCGGACCTGGGCGACATCGATCGGCTCACGCGTTTCCAGATGCACCGCCTCGGCGTGGCCGTAAAATACCGGCACCCGCACCGCGGTCGGATTGACCTTGATCTTCGCATCCAGGATTTTCTGCGTTTCCCAGACCATCTTCATCTCTTCACGGGTGTAGCCGTTGTCCATGAACTGGTCGATCTGGGGAATCACGTTGAACGCGATCTGGACCGGGAAGCGTTCGATCTGGGGTTTCTGGAAGTTCAGCAGGGCGTTGGTCTGGCGGCCCAGTTCCTCCATCGCCAGGCGACCGGCGCCGGAGACGGCCTGATAGGTCGCGACATTGATGCGGCGGATACCGACGGCGCGGTGGATTGGCGCCAGCGCCACCAGCATCTGCATCGTCGAGCAATTCGGATTGGCGATGATGCGATGTTCGCGCGCCATCGCGATGGCCTCGGGATTGACCTCGCTGACCACCAGCGGAATGTGCTTGACGTAGCGGAACTCGCTTGAATTGTCGATCACCCAGGCACCGGCCGCCGCCGCCCGCGGTGCATGCACCCTTGACACGCTGCCGCCGGCCGAAAACAGCACGATGTCGACGCCGGCGAAGTCAAAGCTCTCCAGATCGCGCACGATCAGCCGCTGCTTGCCGAAGCTCAACTCGCTCCCGGCGCTGCGCTCACTGGCCAGCGCAATCAATTCGGAAACCGGGAATTTGCGTTGTTGCAGGATCTCCAGCATCGCCTCGCCGACCGCACCGGTGCAGCCGGCAATGGCAACCTTGAATCGTCTTTCAGTCATGAATCATATCTTCCCTTCCATGGATGGGCACCTCGCCGGGCAATACCGGGCCCGGATCGCATACATCGGCATTCTGGCCACGGTGGCGCAGGACCTGATCGGCCAGCACCCAGGCCAGCATCGCCTCGGCTATCGGAATGGCGCGTATTCCGACGCAGGGATCATGCCTGCCGCGGGTCACCACTTCCACCGCTTCGCCATGAACATTTACCGTTGCGCCCGGGATCAGGATGCTGGAGGTGGGCTTGAAGGCCAGCCGCGCCCACACCGGCTGACCGGTCGAGATGCCACCGAGGATGCCGCCGCTGCGGTTGGAGTGAAAACCGCTGGAATCGATCTGATCGCGATGCTGGCTGCCGCGCTGTTGAACCACCGCCATGCCATCGCCGATCTCGACCGCCTTGACCGCATTGATGCTCATCAAGGCGGCGGCCAGTTCGGCGTCCAGCTTGCCGAACACCGGTTCGCCCAGCCCGACCGGCACCGGTGCGGCCTCGACTTCGACCAGGGCGCCGATCGAATCACCCGACTTGCGCAAGCCGTCGAGAAAGCCTTCCAGTCGGTCGATCGAGGTCGGGTCGGGCCAGAACAACGATGAGCCCGCCGCAAAATCCCAATCGCTGACCTCAGCCCGGATCGGCCCGACCTGACGCAGGCAGGCCCGCACCTTGGTGCCATAGCGATTGGCCAGAAAGCGCTTGGCGATGACACCGGCAGCGACGCGGGCGACTGTCTCGCGCGCCGAGGAGCGCCCTCCTCCACGCGGATCGCGGCGGCCGTACTTGCGCCAATAGGTGAAGTCGGCATGGCCGGGGCGGAAGCTTTCGGCGATCGCCGCGTAGTCCTTGCTGCGCGCATCGGTATTGCGGATCAGCAGTGCGATCGGCGTGCCGGTGGTGTGCCCTTCGAAGACCCCGGACAGGATCTCGACCAGATCCGCTTCGTGCCGCTGCGAAGTGTGGCGGCTGCGACCGGTGGCGCGGCGCTCGATATCGCTGCGGAAATCCTCAACCGCGATCGGGATCCCTGGTGGACAGCCGTCGATGATGCAGCCGATCGCCGGGCCATGGCTTTCGCCGAAAGTGGTCAGGGTCAGCGCGTGACCAAAACTGTTGCCGGCCATTTCAGACCTCCAACCCACGTGCGGCGCAGGCCGCGGCGGCGTCGGCAGTGATTGCCTGCACCGCGGCGGCCGACATCACCAGCACGCCATCG
>JBGTIE010000690.1:0-3963 GCA_041745855.1 Lysobacterales bacterium
GCTGCCCTTAGCGTGGCCGGGCTGCCGACCGATCGTTTCAGTTTCGAGGGCTTCCTGCCGGCGCGGTCAGGTCCGCGGCGGGAAGTCCTGCAGGGTCTGCGCAGCGAGACCCGCACCCTGGTCTATTACGAGGCACCGCACCGGATCGTCGAGACGCTCGCCGATCTGGTCGCGGTGTTCGGTTCCGAGCGAGGCGCGGCGCTGTGCCGCGAGCTGACCAAGACTTTTGAAACCGTGCTCAGTGGCACGCTCGCGGAGTTGCAGGCGAAAGTTGCCGCTGACAGCAATCAGCAGCGCGGCGAGATCGTGCTCGTGGTGGCAGGCTCGCCGGCGCAGGACGCTGGCCGTGCGCTGGCCGCGGCGCAGGATCTGTACCGGCTGCTGCTGGAGGAACTTCCGCCCAGTCGCGCCGCCAAGCTCGCGGCGAAGATCCATGGCGTGCCACGGCGGGATCTTTATGGGGGACAGACTGAGCCCGAGTGATCGCGACCTACCAGCGCGAAGGCGGATTGCGTGACGTCTGGAACACGCGAAGGATCTCCACCGCGTCGCCGCGCACGCGGTAGGGGATCAGAAAGTGGGTCGCGGGGACGATAAGTTCCCTGGTTCCTGCCACTCGTCCTGGCCGACCCATCGCGGGTTGGGTCGCCAGGTGGTCGATGGCCTGCAGAATCCTTCCCATCAATAACTCGGCCGCAGCCGGGTTGGCGGTGGCCACATAACGGATTTCATCGTCGAGATTGCGCAACGCAGTTCGCAGCCAGCGGATCTTCATGATGCGTCTGGCTGCTTCAATGGTCGACGGCTTGCGAATCACTCAGCCTTGCCAGCCCACTGGTCGAGTACGCCCTGGACCTCCGCATCACTGGCAAAGTCGCCCTCATCAGCCTCGCCGATGGCTGCCTTGATCTGCGCGACCTGCCACTCGTTCTGTTCGACGTACTGACGAACGGCCTCCGCAGCGAGAAACGACTTGCTCCGATCAGTGGACGCGGCAAGTTCATCGAGGCGGGACTTCAGTCCGTCGTCGAGCCGGATCGTCATCGTGCTGGACATGGTGCGCCGCCTGTGTGGTTGCTTGTACACAAGTTAGCACGCGCAAGAGTGCTCGGGGGCGATTCAAGCTGATGGTGGGCGAGGTCGTTCGCGCCGGTCATCGGTTATCGCCGACCATCCTGCCCTACTCGTACTCGTACTCGTACTCGTACTCGTACTCGGAAGCAGCATGATGGCTTCGAGTACGAGTACGAGTACCGCGATGCTGAGTACGAGTACGACCCCACTGCTCAGATTGTTCAGAACCGGCGCGGAAACCAGCGCATGACCTTTGGGACTTGCCCCGCGCCCCGAATCAATCACTATCGAGCGCTTTGCCCTGTTTCCGTTCACGGAGGACCGCCATGCGCCGTACACCCCTGTATCTCTCCCTTGCCCTGGCACTGACCGTCACTCTGGTCGGCTGCGGCGAATCACCCGCTCCCGGCACGACCACCGACACCGCCTCCAGCGAACCCGTAGCGAACACGGATCCAGACACCGCGGCGAACCCGCTGGCGGCCGACTGGACCGGTCCGTACAACGGCGTACCGGCCTTCGACCAGATGAAGGTCGATCTGATCGGTCCGGCGCTGGAACAGGGCATGGAAAAGAACTTGGCCGAACTGCAGGCGATCGCCGACAATCCGGCCGCGCCGACCTTCGCCAATACGATCGAGGCGATGGAGCGCAGTGGTTGGGAGCTGCGCCGCACCTCTACCTACTACAGCATCTACTCGAGCAACCTCTCCAGTCCCGAATTCCGTGTAGTGCAGCAGGAAATGGCTCCGAAGCTGGCTGATTTCCAGTCCAAGATCACCCAGAACAAGCCGCTTTTCGAGCGCATCGCGGCGGTTCGCAATGGCGAGGAATTCAAGCAGCTACGACCTGACCAGCAGCGTCTGGTGACCCTGACCTACGACCAGTTCGCGCGCAACGGCGCCACCCTCGACGATGCCGGGATGAAGCGCTATGCCGAGATCAACCAGCGCCTGGCCGAGTTGCATACGCGCTTCGCCAACAACGTGCTGGCCGACGAAGAAAAGTACGTCCTGTATCTGGAAGAGAGCCAACTCGGTGGGCTGTCGGCTTCCTTCGTTGCGGCCGCCGCCGATCTGGCCGAGAAGAAGGGTCAGCCCGGCAAGTACGCGGTGCTCAATACCCGCTCCTCGATGGATCCCTTCCTGACCTATTCGGACGAGCGCGCGTTGCGCGAGCAGGTCTGGCGCACCTACTACAGCCGCGGCGACAACGGCGATGAAAATGATAACAACGCGCTGATCGCCGAGATCCTGGCCTTGCGCCACGAACGGGTAGGACTGCTCGGTTATGACAACTATGCCGCCTGGCGGCTGGAAGACCGGATGGCGAAGGAGCCGGCACAGGCCCAGGCGCTGATGGAAGCGGTCTGGCCGGCAGCGATCGCACGGGTCGCCGAAGAGGTCGCCGACATGCAGGCGCTGGCAAAGTCCGAGGGTGCCGACATCACGATCGAGCCGTGGGACTACCGCTACTACGCCGAAAAGGTGCGCAAGGACCGTTACGACCTGGATTCCAATGAGATCAAGCAGTATCTGCAGCTGGACAAGCTCACCGAGGCAATGTTCTATGTCTCCGGCGAGTTGTTTGATTTCGACTTCACCCCGGTGCCCGATGGCAGCGTGCCGGTCTTTCACCCGGACGTGGAAGTGTGGGAAGTCAAGCGCCGCAGCAATGGCGATCACGTCGGGCTGTTCTACCTGGACGCCTATGCGCGCGAAGGCAAGCGCTCCGGCGCGTGGGCCTTCGCCTATCGCGACCAGCACCAGCTGGCCGAGAACCAGAGCGTGTTGTCGAGCAACAATTCCAACTTCATCAAGGGCAAGCCGGGCGAGCCAGTGCTGGTGTCGTGGGATGATGCGACCACCTTCTTCCACGAATTCGGGCATGCCCTGCATGCGCTGTCCTCGACCGTGGCATATCCGTCGCTCAATGGTGGCGTGCGCGACTACACCGAGTTTCAGTCGCAACTGCTCGAGCGCTGGCTGAGCACCGAAGCGGTCATTCAGAAGTATCTGACCCACGTCGAGACCGGCGAACCGATGCCGGCCGAGCTGATGGCCAAGATCGAGCGCGCTGCAACCTTCAATGAGGGCTTCCGAACGACCGAGTTTCTGGCCTCGGCCCTGATGGACATGAAGCTGCACACGATCGATCCGACCGGGCTGGATCCGGATGCCTTCGAGCGCGAGACCCTCGATGCGCTGGGCATGCCGAAGGAGATCGTCATGCGCCATCGCACGCCGCACTTCGCCCACGTGTTCTCCGGCGAGGGCTATTCCGCCGGCTACTACGGTTATCTGTGGGCCGAAGTGCTGACCGCCGATGCCAGCGAAGCCTTCGCCAACGCGCCGGGCGGCTACTACGACAAGGAAATGGGCGCCAAGCTGGTCGAGCATCTGTTCGCGGTGCGCAATGCGGTCGATCCGGCCGAGGCCTACCGCCTGTTCCGTGGCCGTGATGCGACCATCGATGCGCTGCTGCGCGATCGCGGTTTCCCGCTGCCGCAGGAGTAGCAGTCGCCCCCAGCCAGGCAGGGCAGCGAGCGCGCTGCCTTGCTGACCGATTCGCCGCTTGCAGGTGACTCGGTAGCGCGCAACACTGGGCGGCATGGTCGGCTCGACACGCCCGCAGTTGTCACCGAGCCGCTGGCTGCTGTTTGCGCTGGCGGCCGTGGGCGTGATTCTTCTTGCGCGGCTGCCGGTCGAAGTCCCCCGGTCCGAGCGGCCGACTGCGAGCGGGGCTACCGCGACACGAACGTCCAGTGAGTCGTCGCGGCCGGACGCTAGTTCGGTGTACACCACCGCGGATGTGGCCGCGGCCCTGAGTGAGCTGCGCGGCCGACTGCCCGAGGCGGAATGGCGCGCGTTGCGACGGCGCGTCGACGAC
>JBGTIE010000691.1:0-1510 GCA_041745855.1 Lysobacterales bacterium
CGATTGGCACCGCCCACTGCGGTGGAAGCGCTGCCCGATCCAGCCCTGGACGCGCCGCTGGTGATCAACAATGTCCAGGCCGACGGCGTCCATGGCGAGCGCCCCATCCTGTATGCGACCGATGCCGATAGCCTGCGCATCCTGCAGTACCACTACCAGCTCTGGAACGACCCGCCGCCGGCACTGGTGCTGCGTCGCGCGCTGCACCTGTACGGTCAGCGCAACCTGGCCCCGATGGTGACCGAGCGGCTCGATCCGCGCGTTTCCGCCTATCGCCTGAGCACCCGCCTGTTCCGCTTCGAGGTGATCCGGCTCGGCGCCAACCGCGAGGTGGTGGTTGCGATGCAGATGCGGGTGGATCGTGATGGCGAGACCTATCCGGTACTCGAGCGCCGGGTCGAGTTGCGGCGTGAGGCGAGCGGCGAGAGTCTGGAGCAGGGCACACGGGCGCTGAGCGAGGCGCTCGACGCGGCGCTGATCGAATTTTCCGCGGAACTGGAATCGGTGCTGGAAGCTCGTCGCAGTGCGGCCTCTGCCGAGCCCACAGTGCCTTCAGACCGGTCCTGAAGTCTTCAAGCTTCACCTACCGGGAACGAAACTCGCATGACACAGCAACCGAGCTGGAGCGCAGCGCAATTGGCCGTGCTGCAGGCGCTGGAGATTCCACTCCACATCCGCCGCGCTCAGGCGCCGACCGGTCCGGCGACAATCGCGCCGGGCTGGCGGCTGCGTGGCAGTGCCGACCAGCTGGCGGCGCTGCAGCAGTTGCGCTGGTACGTCCAGCTGAGCCGGTATCAGCCCGCGGACGAACCGCAGTTCTCAGACCAGCCCGACCCCGTCATCGTCGTCCAGGACCAGCACCTGCCCCTGGAAGGCGATCCGGCGCGACCATCGGCCGCGGTCAAACGCTTGATCTATCAGGCGCTGCGGGCCCGGCGCAGCTGAAGCTCGTCGATGCGTCCGCAGTTGCGCGCCGCCCGCCCCGAGGATCTGGAGGCGATCTTCCAGCTGGAGCAGCGAACTTATCCCTATCCGTGGTCGCTCGGCATGCTGCGCGACTGCCTCAAGGCCGGCTACGAGCTGTGGCAGCTGGAGGACGGCCAGGGGCTGATCGGCTACGGCATCCTGTCGGCCGCCGGGGGCGAAGCCCATTTGCTGAACCTGTGCATCGCGCCGGAACGGCAGGGTCAAGGTCACGGCCGGCGGCTGCTGGCGCGGCTGATCGACCTGGCTCGCTGGCACCATGCCGAGCGGCTGTTCCTGGAAGTCCGGCCGAGCAATCACCGCGCCATCGACCTGTATCTGCAGTGCGATTTTTCCGAAGTCGGCCGGCGGCCCAACTACTATCCATCCGCCGCCGGGCGCGAAGATGCGGTCGTGATGGCACTGGAGCTGGTGCACGATGACCCGTGGGCCGTCGATGCGCGCTGAGTTCGCGGCCCCGCTGCTGTTCGGCGCTTCGTCCCAGGTTGGCCAGGCGCTGCTGCCGCAGTTGGTCCAGGCCGGCTAT
>JBGTIE010000692.1:0-6595 GCA_041745855.1 Lysobacterales bacterium
CGACCCGCTGTCGACCCGGAGCGGGCGAACGTCGAGGTTTCATCCTTGCCCGGGCATGGCGCGGTGCTCTTGCTCTCTCTGCGGCCTCCGCGTCCGCGTAAGCTGCTCTTCGCTGTTGATATCGAAGTCCGCCTGACCACATCAGTTTGACTCGCACCCGTTCGATTCAATCTGGCGCAGAAGCCGCTCCAGTCAACGCCGAGGTCGGGGTCGGGGTCGGGGTCGGAATCGGTATCGGTATCGATCCCTTGTTCGGTGTATCCGGCTGCCTCCTCGTGGATCGTGGCGGCACGCTGCCGTTGTTGATGACTGCTAGCCCTCGATTCCGATTCCGACCCCGACCCCGACCCCGACTCCCCGCTTGGCATCGCTTGAGCTTGTCATTACCTCCCCGGTTATTGCCCATCCAACGCGGCCGGCCAACAATGCGCGACACCGCCACTACAGGAACCTCGATGTCCGAGCCGCGCTGGTTGTACTGGGGTCACGCCGTCGGTCTGACGCTGTTGGCACTGATCCATCTGCCGCCGGTCATCGGCGTGGTCGGCGGCGATTCTCTGCAGCGGCTGTACGGCGTTGCAGCGGACGATGCCAGCCTGCAGTTGTTGTTGCGCCATCGCGCGATGCTGTTCGCGATCGTCAGTGGCATCGCGTTGCTGGGCGCGTGGCTGCCGAGCCTGCGCGCGCTGGCGCTGCTGACTGTCTGGGTCAGCCTCGGCAGTTTCCTGCTGCTGGCCTGGCAGAGCGCGCCGATCAGCGCCGAGCTGGCCAGGGTCCAGCGGATCGATGTCTACGCGCTGATCGTGCTGGTGCCGCTGACGGTGCTGGCTGTGGCGCAACGATATGGCGCTTGGCGCGGCGGGGCGGGTGGTTGAAGTTCGTTAATGCGGTTCGCTGAGATCACCGGCATCCTGTGCGATGGGAAGAGCCGTTTTAGGTTTTACGCTTTACGTTTTACGTAAGAGCAAGAGCAAGGGCGCACGGTTGCGGCTTCCCTGCTCTTCTGGGCCCTCCCTTGATGCAGCTCGTTTCTCTCACCGACATCCTACGGGCTTCGCTGCAGCGATTCTGGGCCGTTGTTGATGCGGTTCGTTTCTCTCACCGACATCCTACGCGCTCCGCTGCGGCGTTACTGGGCCCCTGGGCCCTGAGCCCTACACTCGGACTTCTCCATCCCCACGCGGTGCAGAAACTCCTCGACCCGGTCGAAGTGATCGATCACGGCGACGTGGCCGCCGCTGACTTCGACCAGTTCGCAGTCATGCGCGAAGCCAGTGGTGCGCAGTCGTTGCTGCATCCGCTGGGCCATCCGCAGCGAGGGCCACATCTCGTCGGCGCTGGCCGCGATCAGCAGGATCGGGCCGTTGATGCGCTCGGCCGGGATCAGCGCCGCTGACGCCTGATCGCCGGCCAGGGCGCTGTCCATGACCGCCAGCAGATTGCCGCTGATCAGGTCCAGCGTCGCCGACCACGGGATCGGCGCGAAGGGCAGTGGCTGACCGTCGATGGACCAGGATGAGGTGGTCATCGCGTCTGTGTGGGCGGGGAAGACAGTGTCACCCGGTGCGAGCGCGACTACCGCGGCGATGTCAGGGTAGTGTGCCGCCATCGTCAAGGCCAGTTCGGCGCCCTTGGAGCCACCGATCAGGATCACGCATAGCTCGCTGACGGACGGATCGGCCTGCGCCTGCTGGATCGCCCGATGGACGCCATCGAGCGCGATCCGGTCGAGCTTTTCGGGCGTGTTCGGCAAGCCGAAATAGCCCAGTGCGAGAAAGGCGTAGCCTTGCTCCGCAAAGCGCTCGCGCTGCGTGTCCCAGCGCTTGCGGGTCCAGCCGTTGCCGCCTTCTGCCCCACCCAGGCCGACCAGCAGCGGTCGCGCAGGACCGTCCGGGGCGTACAGCTGGCTGTCGACCTGGCCATGCCGTTCGGGCAACGTTTCGGTATCGAAGCTGTAGACGGTATAGACCACGTAGATGGCCGCAAGCAGACCGAGCAGCAGGACCGCAGCAGCGGTCCACAGGCTGAACTTGAAGGCGATACGGAGTGCGCGTGCGGCCATGCTGGCTTACCTAAGGGTTGGGGTGGGGACGAATTGGACAACGGGTAGGGTTCAACCTGCTGGAGATGAGGCGCTCGACACAAGCAGAGTCGGGAGTCGGGAGTTGGGAGTGCGCATCCACTACAGGTTCGCTCTTGCTGTTGTTGTTGCACCATGGGTGCTATCAGTGTTCAAGGTTGCCGGAACTGTCTAACGACCACGATGACTCTTCTACTGCTCTGGCCTTTGCCTTTGCTCTTACTCCCGACTCCCGACTCCCGACTCCCGACCAGGAAATTCCGATCCCCATTGCGGTATCTGTTTGAATCGCACGCAGGAAAAACGAACTTAGCTAACCGTCCGCCGGCGAATCAATCCAGTAAAAAACCTCGTCGACGCCGCGGCCGAAGACCCGCGCCAGCCGCATCGCCAGTTCCAGCGACGGTGCGTAGCGCCCACCCTCGATCGCGATGACCGTCTGGCGGGTGATGCCCACCTGACTGGCAAGTGCTTGCTGGGTCATCTCGGCGTGCTCGAAGCGCAGCTGCCGGAGCTTGTTGCCGATCGGGGTGCCGCTCACGGCTCTTCCAGCGCATCTTGCGCATAGCTGCGCAGACGCGCGACGGCGTCGATCAGGACGCTGAGGATGATGACCAGGATCACTAGGTGGGCAATAGCGGGGCGGGACAGCTGCGCGACCCAGCCATCGGCGACGAAGCCCAGCGCGAGCAACAGTCCGACCAGCATCAGCACCAGGCCGTAATGCGCCGCGCGCAGACCCTGGCCGGCGATCCAGCGGTCGCGCTCGTCGACCCGAGGCTGCGGATCACGGGCGATCCACCATGCGCCGATGGCCGCACCGACCAGCGTCCAGATGTCGATCCCGAGGGCGTGCACGGGCGCGGTATGCATGATCATGTCCGGACCGATCCGCCACAGGCTGGTTGCCAGATACGCCGCCACAACCGCGTGACCGGCCAGACTGACCCACAACTCGCGTTCCGGCGAGCCGGGCGCGGTATCGGCCAGCAGCAACCAGCGGCGCCGTACCAGCAATGCCGCCAGCAAAATCACGAACGCACCGACCAGGCCCGCTCGAAGCGGCAACCAGGCGGCGGCATAGACAAGCAGGAAACCGAAGGCCGCTGCGGCAAGGAAGATACTCAGGATACGGATCATGGGTACGCTTTAGCGGACATAATGTATGGTATACATTACATGGTGTCGGACTCTATCGCAAGCCCACTCAGGGCTGAGGGCTGAGGGCTGAGGGGTCAGACGCCCGAACCAGTCCGAGTCGTACTCGTACTCAGTGCAACGGTACTCGTACTCGTACTCGAAAAAAGCGTGATGATAGAGCTAAGCCCTCGAGGCCATGCGGCTCTTCCTGGGTGCGCCGGCATCTTGCCGGCTCGTGGGTTCCGGAAAGCACGAACCCTGGCCGAGTCTGACGGACGGAAAAACCGAGTACGAGTACGAGTACCGCGATGCTGAGTACGAGTACGAAGCGGCCGCCCGACTCCCGACTCCCGACTCCCGACTTCAAACCACCAATCGGCATTGCGCCCCAGTTCGCATCGCACTCCGGGCTACGTTCGCAACCACCCGCTCTTCTGATCCCTCAGCCCTCAGCCCTCAGCCCTAGCAACGCAACCCCTGCAACCAGCTCGCGATCGGTGGTCCGAAGCGCTGGAAGTCGACCAGGAAGGAGTCGTGGCCCATCGGCGAGGGCAGGGGATGCCAGTCGACTTTGGCGCCGGCTTCGGTCAAGCCGCGGGCCAGCGCCTCCTGTTGCCACAACGGGAACAGGAAGTCGGTCGCCACGCCGATGACCAGCGCCGACTCCAGTTGCAGTCCCGCCAGCGCGGCCTGATTGTCGCCGCCGGCGTGTTCGGCCAGATCGAACCAGTCCATCGCGCGTGACAGGTACAGGTAGCAGTTCGGGTCAAAGGCGCCGATGAAGCGTTCGGCGTGGACCTCAAGGTAAGCCTCGATCTCGAACTCGGGGCCGAAGGGCTCGGTTGGGGCGTCGGCCTGGCGGGCGCGGCCGAAGCGTTCCTGCCACTCGTCGGCGGAACGATAGGTGGTCATCCCGAGCTTGCGTGCCAGCCGCATCCCGGTGCGCACGTCGGCGCCGTTGGCATAGTGCCCTGCCTGCCAGCCGCGATCGGTCCGTACCAGCTCACGCTGCAGCGAGCGCACCGCGATCGCGAACGGGGTGGCCTGGGCCGCGGTCGAAATCAACGCCATGTGGCGCGTGCGTCCGGGCTGCAGAGCGCCGAAGGCGAGTGTGCTCATGCCGCCCATCGACGGGCCGATCAGCGCCTTCGGCTGACCGATGCCGAGTGCGTCGAGTACCTGCCCGGCGGCAGCGGCGACGTCTTCGAGGGTCAGCTCCGGGAAACCCAATCGATAAGGCTGGCCGGTGGCCGGATCGATCGAGGCCGGTCCCGTCGAGCCCTTGCAACTACCGAGCGAATTGACGCAGACCACATGCCAGTGGTCGGTGTCGATAGTCAGGCCCGGGCCGATCATGCCTTCCCACCAGCCGAGGCTGGGATCGGCCGCGCAGCTGGCGGCGTGGGCGCCGGGCGACAGCCCGGTCAGGATCAGCAGCGTGTTGTCATCGGCCGCGGTGCGCTGGCCCCAGCACTCATAGGCCATCCGCACCGACGCCAGCCGGCCGCCGCGACGCATCGTCAACGGACTGGCGAGATCGATGTAGGCAGTGGCAGGTCCCATGCACACAGCTCCGCTCCAGGGCCGGCGATCTTCCAGCCTTCGCGGCTTCGGGGCAAGTCGGGGAGTGTTTGCAGGCCCCAGGGCTAATCAGGGCTCAGGGCTCCTCAGGGGTCAGGGCCCAGGGCTCAGGGCCCAGGGCCCAGCAGATCAAGAGCCGCCCGCTGGGCTCGATCAAGCGCGAGGCAGGCGAACTGGGCCCTGGGCCCTGAGCCCTCGATTGCGCGCCCCACTTCACGCCACAACCCCAGCCAAGGTACCGTAACCCGCATGACCAGCACCGCACCATCGCCGCAAACACCGCAGCCTCCCTGGCACGCGCAGGATGTGCAGGATGTCCTGCGTGGCGTGGACAGCAGCACCAACGGGCTCAGTGCCGCCGAGGCTGCCTCGCGACTGGCGCGCGACGGGCCGAACAAGCTGCCCGAGCCTTCCCGTGAGAGCGCTATCAAGCGGCTGGTACGGCAGTTTCACAACGTCCTGATCTACGTCCTGCTGGGCGCGGCGCTGTTGACCCTGCTGCTGCAGCACTACACCGATTCGGCCGTGATCGTCGCCGTCGTCCTGGCCAATGCGCTGATCGGCTACCTGCAGGAGGGCAAGGCCGAGCAGGCCATGGCGGCCCTGCGCGATCTGCTCGCGCCCAAGGCGACTGTGCTGCGCGATGGCGAGCGTTCCACGATTCCGGCCGAGGAACTGGTGGTCGGCGACATCGTCCAGGTCGAGGCGGGCGACAAGCTGCCGGCCGATCTGCGTCTGCTGCAGGTGCACGGCCTGACGGCGCAGGAGGCGCTGTTGACCGGCGAGTCGGTCCCGCTGTCCAAGCAGGTCGAAGCGGTGGTCCGCGACAGCGCGCTCGGTGATCGCCGTTGCATGGCCTACAGCGGCACCCTGATCGGCGCGGGTCAGGCCAAGGGCGTGGTGGTCGCCGTCGGCGGGCAGACCGAAATCGGCAAGGTCAGCGAGTTGCTGGCGACCGTGACCACCCTGACCACGCCGCTGGTGCTGCAGATGGCCCAGTTCGCGCGCTGGCTGAGTCTGTTCATCCTGCTGGGTGCCTTCCTGCTCTTCGTCTACGGGCACTACGTGCTGGGCTTTCCCTTCGCCGAATTGCTGATGGTCGTGGTCGGCTTGTCGGTGGCCGCCATCCCGGAAGGTCTGCCGGCGGTCATGACGATCACGTTGGCAGTAGGGGTGCAGGCGATGGCGCGGCGTCGCGCGGTGGTGCGGCGGCTGCCGGCGATCGAAACCATCGGCGCGGTCTCGGTGATCTGCACCGACAAGACCGGTACGCTGACGCAGAACGAAATGAGCGTGACCGAGGTCGTGCTGGCCGAGGCTGGCTATCGGATCGAAGGTAATGGCTATGCGCCTTCCGGCACGGTGCAGCCGGTGGGCGCCGACGATCCGGTTCAGCTCAAACAGGAACTGGCGAGAGCGGCCAGGCTCTGCAATGACGCGCGGCTGATCGAGCAGGCCGACGGGTCATGGCAGGTTTCCGGCGATCCGATGGAAGGCGCCTTGCTGGCGCTGGCGGCCAGGCTGGACCCTGCCGTCGGCCATGCAACCGAGGATTGGCCGCGCACCGACGCGATCCCCTTCGACACCACTCAGCGCTACATGGCCACGCTCCATCACGACCACGAAGGCCATGGTTGCATCCTGCTCAAGGGCGCGCCGGAGCGTTTGCTGGAACTGTGCCAAATGGAACTGGCCGTTACTGGCGAGCAACCGCTGCGGGCCGAGTTTTGGCATGCCGAGGCAGAGCGACTGGCGCTCGCCGGCCAGCGCGTGCTGGCGCTGGCCGACCAGCCG
>JBGTIE010000693.1:0-3544 GCA_041745855.1 Lysobacterales bacterium
CAGCGTGCTCGCAGCCGCCCTGTTGGGAACGCTCGAGGCGGTGGTCGCACCGAGCATTTTTGGGGTGCCCGTTGCGGCACTCTTGGCCGCGTTAGCCGCTGTGCTGGGACTGTGGGCTATTCGGCCGCGACGCTAGCCCGGTTCTGGGCGCAGCTCCAGCTCTTCGTGCCCTGAGCGCTGTGCCCCTACGCTCTGCTGTGGCTCCTCTGGGCCCTGGGCCCTGGGCCCTGAGCCCTGTGCCCTCCAATGATGCGGTTCGCGGAGCTCACCGGCATCCTACGCGGTGGAAGAGCCGTTTTAGGTTTTAGGTTTTACGTTTTACGTAAGAGCAAGAGCATAAGCGCACTGCCGCGGCTCTTCTGGGCCCTGAGCCCTGTGCCCTCCAATGATGCGGTTCGCTGAGCTCACCGACATCCTACGCAATCCGCCGCGGCTCCTCTGGGCCCTGGGCCCTGAGCCCTGGTCCCTGCTCTTCTGATCCCTCAGCCCTCACCCCTCAGCCCTGGACCCCATAGCTATTTCCGTCTGCCCGCACTAGCATCGCCCCGGGTCCCGCGTCCGAAACGGCGCCGGCCGGCAGGGCAGTCGACTGTCGCTGGAACGCTCCGGGCGCGGACAAGGGCAAAGCGCTGCGCTTGACCGCGTGGCCCGCTGCCACAACGAGTTTGCAACCAGGCGGAGGAAGGCAGTCCGATGGGGATCAAGATCGGTGTGATCAAGGAGAGCGGCGCCGGCGAGAAGCGCGTCGCGCTGACGCCGGAGCTGGCGAAGAAGCTGCAACAACGCGGCGCGGAAATCATTCTGCAGGCCGATGCGGGTATCGTCGCCGGCTTCACCGACGCGGCCTACAACGCAGCCCAGGTCCTCGCCACGGCGACCAAGGTCGCGGCCGCCTCGCAAGTCCTGCTGCACGTGCTGCCGCCGACCGAGGCGCAGATCAAGGCGCTGCCGAAGGGCGCAGTGACGCTGGGCTATCTGCAGCCGCACAAGGATCCGGAGCGGATCGCCCTGCTGCGCGACCGCAACATCACCGCCTTCGGGCTCGAAGTGCTGCCGCGCACCACCCGCGCCCAGGCGATGGACGTGCTGTCCTCGCAAGCCTCGGTGGCTGGCTACAAGGCAGCGCTGATCGGCGCCGAGTTATGCGCCAAGTTCTTCCCGATGCTGACTACCGCCGCCGGCACGATCCGGCCGGCAAAGGTGTTGATTATCGGCGCCGGCGTGGCCGGACTGCAGGCGATCGCGACTGCCCGGCGCCTTGGCGCGGTGGTCGAAGGCTATGACGTGCGACCGGAAACGCGCGAGCAGATCGAGTCGCTCGGCGCCAAGTTCCTCGATCTGGGGGTAACCGCCAGCGGCAGCGGCGGCTACGCGCGCGAACTCAGTGCCGAGGAGAGGGCCGAGCAGCAGGCGCGTCTGGCCAAGCACATTGGCACCGTCGACGTATTGATCACGACCGCGGCGGTGCCCGGCCGACCGAGCCCGAAGATCATTTCCGCGGCGATGGTCGAAGGGATGAAGCCGGCCTCGGTGGTGGTCGATCTGGCCGCCGAGGGCGGCGGCAACTGCGAACTCACCCGGCCCGGCGAGACGATCAGCCACCAGGGCGTGATCATCGCCGGCCCGCTCAACCTGCCGAGCATGGCGCCGCTGAGTGCGAGCGAGATGTACGGGCGCAATCTGTACAACTTCCTCGAGCTGATCCTCGACAAGGAATCGGGCGAGCTGCATCTGAATTTCGACGATGACCTGGTCGAGGCTACCGCGGTGACCCACGACGGCAGCATCAAGCACGAACAGACAAGGACGCTGGTGGAAGGAGAGGCGCAATCATGATCGACGGTTTCCTGGCCCTTTATATCTTCATGCTGGCCGCCTTCTGCGGTCACGAGATCATTTCGCGCGTGCCGGTGATCCTGCACACGCCCCTGATGAGCGGCTCCAACTTCGTCCACGGCATCGTCCTGGTCGGTGCGATGGTCGCGCTCGGCCATGCCGACACGGGGGTCGAGAAGGTGATCGGCTTCATCGGCGTGCTGCTCGGCGCCGGCAACGCCGCCGGCGGCTATGTCGTGACCGAACGCATGCTCGAGATGTTCAAGTCGAGCAAAGGCAAGGGGGGCTAAGCGATGGATGCGACACTCTTTCTGGTCAAATCCAGCTACTTCCTCGCCGCGGTGCTGTTCATCCTCGGCCTGAAGCGGATGGCCTCTCCGGTCACCGCCCGCCGCGGCATCATCCAGGCCGGTGTCGGAATGGTGATCGCCACGATCGCCACCTTCTTCCTGCCGGACATGCACAACTTCGGCCTGATCGTCACGGCCATTGTCATCGGCACGGTGCTGGCCTGGTGGTCGGGCAAGAAGGTCGCAATGACCGACATGCCGCAGATGGTCGCGCTGTACAACGGCATGGGTGGTGGCTCGGCCGCGGCCATCGGCGCGATCGCACTGCTCGCCGCGGTGCAGGCGCTGGGCACTTGCAACGACCCGGCCGACTACATCAACCGACCGCACGAATGCCTGGATCGCAGTCACGTGACCCTGGCCGTGCTCGGTGCCTTGATCGGAGCGATCGCCTTCTCCGGCTCGCTGATCGCCTTTGCCAAGCTGCAGGGCTGGATGGACAAGCGCTACACCTTCCCGAACCAGCAGATGATCAACGCCGGTTTGTTCGGCCTGGCCGTGGTCTGCGGCGCGGCGCTGGTGGTCTACGGCGTCAACACCCCGACGATTATCGTTTTCTTCGCCGCCGCGCTCGCTGTCGGTGTGTTGATGACGCTGCCGATCGGCGGTGCCGACATGCCGGTGGTCATCTCGCTCTACAACGCCCTGACCGGGCTGGCGGTGGCCTTCGAGGGTTTCGTGCTGCAGAACGAGGCGATGATCATCGCCGGCACGGTGGTCGGCGCGGCCGGTACCTTGCTGACCCAGCTGATGGCCAAGGCAATGAACCGGCCGATCAGCAACGTGCTGTTCAGCAATTTCGGCCCGACCGGCGAGGCGCAGGAGATCAGCGGCACGCAAAAGCCGATCGATGCCGCCGATGCCGGCGCGATGCTGGCTTATGCCGAGCGCGTGGTCATCGTGCCCGGTTACGGCATGGCGGTGGCGCAGGCGCAGCACAAGATCTGGGAACTCACCCAGCAGTTGCAGAAGCGCGACGTCAAGGTCAAGTTCGCGATCCATCCGGTCGCCGGTCGCATGCCTGGCCACATGAACGTGCTGCTGGCCGAAGCCGGCGTGCCCTACGACCTGATCGAGGACATGGACGACATCAATCCGGAGTTCCCGATCACCGATGTGGCGATCGTCATCGGCGCCAATGACGTGGTCAACCCGGTCGCCAAGACCGATCCGGCCAGTCCGATCTACGGCATGCCGATCCTGGATGTCTCGCTGGCCCGCAACGTCATCGTGATCAAGCGAGGCAAGGGCACCGGCTTTGCCGGCATCGAGAACGCGCTGTTCTTCCAGGACAACACGCGGATGCTGTTCGCCGACGGCCAGAGCGCCGCCTCGCAACTGGTGGCGGCGATCAAGGA
>JBGTIE010000694.1:0-6942 GCA_041745855.1 Lysobacterales bacterium
GCGCGCCTCGATCGAGCCGCGCGAGGGTGGCGGCGCGCGGGCGATCCTGGATTTCCAGCCGCCGGCGTAGGAGGGCGAGGGCCCAGGGCAAAGGGCCCAGGGCCCAGAACAACCGGAACCCCGAGTTGTACTCGAGCCGTCTGCCTTGGCGCTTCACCTGGCTTCGTTGCCCGAGTGCAACTCGGGGTTCCGAGAGCCGCAACATTTAGCTGGACTCGGGTCGTCTGCCACAACGCCTCACCTGGCTTCGTTGCCCGAGTGCAACTCGGGGTTCCATGAGCGGCACTGCGCGAGCAGATGCGCCACATGACGCTGATACATCGTCGTGTGCATGTTGTGCAGGGCCAGTTCGATCTTGTAGGGCGTACGCGGGTTGCGGTCGAGCATGCGTGCGACGTGGAAGCCGACCGACTTCACGCCCTGCGGATGGACGTAGATCGTGAAGCCGCCATAAAAGGGATCGGCGACGATCGCATCGAGTTGCGCCAGCAGCTCCAACTGCTCACCGCGCAGCCTGGAACGCAGCGCCTCGTCACGGTCGATCAGCAGCCGCTCGAAATTCTGCGGCGGGCGCAGGCTCAGCTGGTTGGCGATCCGCCACAGGCGCCGGTTCTGCCGGTTGTAGTGATCGAAGCCGTCGTGTGCGCGCAGCGCCGCGGCGGCCTCGGCGCTGACATCGTAGACGACGAAGTTCTGCGCCTGGTTGTTGTGGTCATCCAGCCTCGAGCGATGCAGTACATGGACCAGAAAGCCCGGCACTCCGACGAAGGCCTGCCGGCCCTGTGCCGAGGCCAGCCGGGCGCGACCGTCGCGAACGAACTCGCCGGCCTCGCTGCCGAGCAGGATGCTGCGGGTGCGCTGCAACTGGATGAAGGTGCCGATCACCAGCTCGTCGGCATCGAAGGCCTGATCGAAGGCGGGGCCGTAGAGTTCGGCCTGGGTCGCGTACTGCGCGATCTGGCGACCTACGCCGCACTCGGTCCGCAGCTTGCCGCTGTAGAAGCCCTCGATTGCACGCCAGTTCCCATCCAGCGGGCGAAATGCGCGACCGAAGCTGTCGAGCCGTTCCCAGCCGTCCTCGGCCGCGCCTCCCCAACCGAAACCGATCCAGCCCAGCTGCAAGGCGCTGAAGCGAAAGCCGTCGTTGCCGGCGAGGCGGTCGGCGGCGCGGCGGGTGGCTGCACCGAGGCGAAAGCTCCAGGCGCAGATCGTCGCCGGATCATCCAGCAGCGGGCCGAGTTCGGCCGCATGCGCTTCCGCCGCATCCGAGCCGCCCGGCAATTGCAAGAGTAAATCGCCATGGGCGTGCGCATCGGCCAGATCATCGCGATCGCAAGGCGCACCAGCGTGCCATTGCAACTGGGCTGTCTGAACGGCACGCACGCGCCAGCCCAGTTCCTGCAGCACCGCCAGTGTGCAAGGAGCCGCTTCGCCGGGCCTCGCATGTTCGATCGAGCCCGAATTGGATGGATCGGTCATTGCCTGCAGCGCAGGCAAGGCGCCCACCCAGATCAGCATCGCGAGCGGTGCAGCGCGGTGGGCGGTCATTCTGCCGTAACCGCCCTTGTCTGGCGCGCTCGCAGCCACTGCATCAGCGGTGTGGCGCTGATCCCATGGATGACGATCGAGCTGACGATGATGAAGCCGACGATGCCCCACAGCCGCTCGCTGTTGCCGAACTCGCCGTGATTGATGCCATAGGCAACGTAATAGACCGTTCCTACGCCTCGGATACCCAGGAAGGCCAGCAGGGCGCGTTCACGCCAGGGATGCGGCGAGCCGATCATCGCGAGCATGCCGGCGAGTGGGCGCACGACCAGCACCAGCGTCAGGCCGATCGCCATGTCGGTCCAGCTCAGTGCCGAAAGCAATCCCTGCGCCAGCGCGCCACCAAACAGCACCAGTACGAGCATCATCAACAAGCGCTCGATCAGTTCGGCGAACTGGTGCAACTCGGCGTGGAAGTCATGATCGCGTTCCCAGGCGCGGATGGTCAGGCCACAGACGAACACCGCCAGGAAGCCATAGCCGTGCACCAGTTCGGTCAGCGCATAGGTGATGAAGGTGGCCGCCAGCGAGACCAGTCCATCGCCGACCCGCGACAACCCCATCTGGTCGCTGTAGAAGATCAGGAAGCCGAAGGCACGCCCGATCAGATAGCCCATGCCGGCGCCGGCCAGGAGCTTCCACGCCAGATCCATCGCCAACCACTCGCCTACCGCCGAGACGCTGGTCAACCCGCCAGCCGCGGCGAGTATTGCCAGATGGACGAAGGGGAAGGCCAGCGCATCGTTCAGGCCGGCTTCCGAAGTCAGGCCGAAGCGCACCTCGTCGTCATCGCCGCTACGCGGTGGACCGACCTGCACGTCCGAGGCCAGGACCGGGTCGGTCGGCGCGATCGAGGCCGCCAGCAGCATCGCCATGGCCAGGCTGAAGCCCAGGCCGAGGACGCCCAGCACGGCGGTAGCAATCATCGTCAGGGGCATCGCGATTCCCAGCAGACGCCAGGTCGATGACCAGCCACGCCAGCTCAGCGGCCGATCCAGCTTCAACCCGGCACCCATCAGGCTGACGATCACCACCAGTTCGACCAGTCGCTCGGTGACGGTATCCCAGGTGCGGGGATCGGGACGGAAGTCGAGCAGTCCGAAGTTGAAGAAGACCACGCCCAGGCCCACGCAGAGGATCGCCAGCGACATCGGCAACCGCTTCATCCCCAGCGGCGCCCACGACACCAGCAGGATCAGCACACCCAGACCGAGCAGAAAAGCGATGTAGGGATCCAGATCCAACGAGGCCTCCATGGGCCGGCGAGAGTTTGGGTTGGTTTGCCTTACTTTACCCCCGCTTGCGCGTCAGCAGGATGGCAACAAAAAAGCGGCGCGATCAGATGATCGCGCCGCTCCTGGCTTGAACGCAGTCAGCTCGTCGCGGGACTAATCACCGCGACAGCCTTCAATCAACGTAAGTCAGCGCCTCGGAGTTTACCGACTTGACGCCCCGCACGTTCTCGGCCATGGAGACTGCCAGTGCCTGTTCGGCACCGCTGTCGACCATGCCGGCCAGGGTAACCTCACTGTCTTGCGTACTGACACTGATGTCGGATCCGTCGACGTTGCTGGAGTACATGAAGGTCGACTTGACCTTGGTCGTGATCCACGTGTCCGACACATCCTGCATCACGTTCAGATTCGGGTCCGCACGGTCTGCGGCATCTGCGTTGTCTGCGAAGATTTCTTCGTTGTCCGCGTTACGCGCGCTATGGGCGGTACCTGCATCATGATGTGCAGTATGTGCCATACCTGCGCTATTCGAATCGACCACCAACTGGTTGTCGACCGAACGCACGCCCTGAGTGTTGATGGCGAGCGTGCCGGCGAGCTTCTTGGCCTCTACGCTGGACGCGGTACCCTTGAGCTCGACACGGCCCTGGTTGGTGTCGACATTGGTGTTCAGACCACTCGCGTGCCTGCTCCACAGGAGCTTGGCCTTGATCGCCGCAGTGATATTGGTGTCATCAACAAAATCACCAAAGCCCCGCTCCGAACCGCGTGCGGTCGGTGTGTAGTCGTCCCGTACTTCAATCTGGTTGTCGACGCTGCTGATGCCCTCGACGCCAAGCGCGATCTCCTCGGCCAGAGCCTTGCTGACGTCTTCTTCCACCGTGCCGGTGATCGTGGCCTCGCCATCGGCGACAGTGACTTCGAGGCCGTGCGCGCGCAAATAGGGGCTCAGCTCATAGGTGGTCCAGATCTGGCTCTCCTGACGGGCGCTGTTGAGCTTGACGTCCGTGCCTGCGATGGCCGTGCCGGCGAGGGTGAGGCTCAGGACGATAGCGAGCGGCAGAGCGCGGATTTGGGTGAAGTTGGTTCTATTCATGATTTGGGACCTTTTCTGAATCCACGCCACGCGGGGGTGCGAGTTGGCGGGATAGGCGACTAGCCAAGGTCCACGGTAATACTCCAAGGGTCCCGATGTCGGTGCGTTGACGCACCCACTCGTGCCGAGACGAAGCTGGCCATTTGCCGCTGGTGCACTGCAGCACAAAGCGCCCTGCTCCGGTTATGCTCCCGCGCATGAAAAACGCACTCCTCGACGATCTGCAATGGCGCGGCCTGCTGGCCGACTGCACCGACATAGCTGCGCTCGCAGCGCGTCTGAATGCCGGACCCATCACCCTGTACTGTGGCTTCGACCCGACCGGGGAATCGCTGCACGTGGGCAATCTGGTTGGCCAGCTGACACTGCGCCGCTTCCAACTCGCAGGTCACCACCCGATCGCACTGGCTGGCGGCGCCACCGGCATGATCGGCGACCCCTCCGGCAAGTCGGCCGAGCGCAACCTGCTCAGCCGCGAGCAATTGAGCCACAACGTCCAGTGCATCAAGGGGCAGCTCGCGCGTCTGCTCGACTTCGAGGCAGCGGACAATCCGGCCCGGCTGGTCGACAACGCCGACTGGACCGCGCCGATCAGCTTCCTTGAGTTCCTGCGCGATGTCGGCAAACACTTTCCGTTGAGCGCGATGCTTGCGAAGGACTCGGTCCGCAGCCGGATGGAGGGCGAGGTCGGCATCAGCTATACCGAGTTCAGCTATCAGTTGCTGCAGGCCTTCGACTTCTTTCATCTGCGCCAGACGCTCGGCTGCGAACTGCAGATCGGCGGCTCGGACCAGTGGGGCAACATCACCGCCGGGGTCGATTTCACTCGTCGCAAGCTGGCCGCCACGGTGTGGGGCTGGACCTTCCCGCTGATCACCAAGGCCGACGGCAGCAAGTTCGGCAAGACTGAAAGCGGCGCGGTCTGGCTGGACCCGCAGCGGACCAGCCCATATCGCTTCTACCAGTTCTTCTACAACACCGAAGACGCCAAGGTCATCGAGTACCTGAAGATCTTCACTTTCCTCGAGCGCGAGCAGATCGAGTCCGTCGAAGCCGAGCAAAGCGCCAGCCCGGGCGCCCGCCCAGCGCAGCGCGCATTGGCCGAGCAGGTCACCACCCTGCTGCACGGCGAAGCCGCCTGTGCCAGCGCGATCCGGGCCAGCCTGATCCTGTTCGGTGCGGAGATCGGCGACACCGACGAGGCCACCTTCATGGATGTGGTCGGTGAAGTGCCGACGGTGGAGTTGCCGATCGGCGCGGTCGAGGGCGAAGGCCTTTCGCTGATCGATGCGCTGACCCAGTCCGGTCTATGCCCGTCCAGGGGCCAGGCGCGCAAGGACGTAGACGGCGGCGGGATCTACCTCAACAACCAGCGATGTGCTGAAGCAGCCGCGCGGATCAGTCGCGACGACCTGCTGTTTGGTCGCTATCTGTTGCTGCGGAAGGGGAAGCGGCAGTACACGGTGGTGAAGGTCGGGTAAGGGCACGTCGCGTATGGCTCCTGGGCATGGAGAAACTCCGGGAGTTGACGGCGATTGCGCATTGGGCGTAGTTTATGCAAGAATTCAGCATTCTTCAAGCACCTACTGGTCGCCGACTGACATGACCACCCTTGCCCAGGATTTTCCCGGTTTCCTTGCTTCTCTCAAGGCCACTGACTCGCGCACCGCACTCTCACCGACGGAACTCGCACGGGCGCTGGAGGTCCCTGCGCAGCGACTTGCCAGTCTCGCCCGGGTGCATCGCAATACGGTCAGCCTCGCGCCCTCTTCACCCAAGTTGCAGGAAGCACTCGGCGATGTGGTTCGCGTGCTGTCCGCTGCCAGTCAACTGACCGGTGATGTAGACAAGGCCTTGTTCTGGTTCCGCAACCAACCGATCCCGGAATTTGGCCATTGCACGCCGATGCAGGTCGTCGAACAAGGCAAGGTTCAATCGCTCGTCGACTACATCGACTCGATCAGCGCAGGGCCGGCCGGGTGATCGAATCCTCGTTACCGAGGTCGAACTACTATCGTGCCCATTCACCGCAGTGGGCGAGCAGGCCTCTGAGCGGCGCCGGGGCTGCCAAGCAAGGTGGCCGCTTCAACCGGCCGGGGGTACAAGCGCTCTACCTGTCCGACTCGCCCAAAACCGCACTGGCTGAATATCAACAACTCGGACCCTTGTTGCCGCCATGCACCTTGGTCAGCTACCACATCGCGATTAACAAAGTCGTCGACTTTAGTGGCGGGTTCGACGCGAGTTGCTGGACTCCACTGTGGGCAGACTGGGACTGTCAGTGGCGGCAGCTGGCCACTGTCGACCGGATCGAGCCGCCGAGCTGGCTACTTGGAGACGATGTTCGCAGACTTGGGTTCACTGCCCTGCTATTCCCATCCGTGGTTTGCAGTGGAACCAACCTGGCCCTGTTCACGGAATCGATAGAGCCAAACGACGTACTGGAAGTCTATGATCCCGATGGCAAACTGCCGAGGAATCGGAAGAGCTGGACGTAAGTCGAATCAACGGCCTATCGTCCCGAATGGCGGACGGCTCGCGCGGTGTTTGCAGCAGTCGACATCGCTCAGCCCAACTCACGATAACCGTCAGTCCTTACCCAGCGCCGCTTCAACGTGCTCAGGAACTTCCAGCAGCAGCGATTCCATCTGCAGCACGTCGAAGCGCTCGACCGCCGAGGTCAGTCGCAGGCCGAGTCGCAACAGACCAGCGTGAGCCAGTGTGCGGCCATGGTCGGTCAGCTCGACCGCCAGTCGGTGCACTTCGGCCACCCGCAGTGACTCCTGCAGTGGCGGCAACTCCCGCTCGACGATCTCGCGCAAGCGCTGCTCGGCCGCGGCTCGTACGGCCGGATCCAGCGTGATCGCCGGGGTCTCAACATCGGCCGCTGCGGAGGGTTCCGACGATGGTTCGGAAGCCGGTCCGATCACCTTGACCAGTGCCTCATGCAGTGCCTCGCGCGATACCGGCTTGCGCACATAGGACTCGAATTCGCCGCTGACCGCGCGCTCTTCGCGGGCCATGCTGGACGCGCTCACGGCGACCACCGCCAACGGCTCGGCG
>JBGTIE010000695.1:0-14119 GCA_041745855.1 Lysobacterales bacterium
GTCAGCCGACCCCCAGCGTCACCTGGCCGTGCTGCCCGAGTACAACTCGGGGTTCCGTTTGCAGGCGCCGGCCTCACCGGGAACCCCGAGTTGCACTCGGGACGTCGCGCAGCGACGCGTTCTTCGGCTTTCGATCAACCCCGATTCAGTCAACCAACCCCCGGCGTCACCCGCCTAGCTGCCCGAGTACAACTCGGGGTTCCGTTCGCAGGCGCCGCCTCAACGGGAACCCCGAGTTGCACTCGGGACGTCGCGCAGCGACGCGTCCTTTGGCCTGCGATCGTCGGACCCCAAGCTATTCGAACCCGTCCGCGAACACGCCTCCTGAGAGATTCACGTCGCTGCTGACGTTGTTGTTGAGCACCGGGTCCACGACATAGTTCGGCGCTTCGATGTCCCCCTGAACCAGCACTTGCACTTCCAGGCTTCCCTCCAACGACTGTGGCACGCTGCCGTCCTGAACGAAGTCCAGGCCGCTGTTGGCAGGCAGGTCCACGACCACGTCCAGCGCACCAGCCCCTGAAAATGCTGGGCAGGACGCTGCGCCGATGGGGCTGCAGATCCAGCCGGGGTTGACCAGGGGCGGGACGGCACTGAGCTGCAGCAGGGATCCCGGCGCCGAATCCGGGCCACTATTTCGCAGTTCGATCAGATAGGCGACTGGCTCCCCTGGATTGACCTCGGTCTGGCCGTCGTCGATCACCACCGACAGATCGGCAAATCGTGCCACCAGCAGCGGATTCGTACCGAAGCCATTGCCGTCCATATGCGTCTCCGAGCCGCTGAAGGCTGCCTCGATCAAGCGACTGCCATAGGTGGAAAACTCAATCGAACAGGAGAAAATAGACAACTCGCCATCACGCGTCGGCGGGCCGGGGTCAATGCAGGAGTCACCGCTGCTGGCAGTCAGCAGCACCTCACCATCCGCCGGACCGAAGCCCGCTGCCCCCACCACGATGGTGAACGAGGCCGGTTGGTTGATCGGCACGGTCGGCAAGTCGGCCGATGGGATGACAAAAACCTCGAGCTTGGGCGCGAATTGAGCTTCCACGCTGCAGTCGGCCACGACAGGGTTGGTCGTGTAAGTGCTCCCGCTACGCAGGCCACCGCAACTTCCCCCAACACTGGAGATGTAGAAGGCCGGGTCTGCGATCAGGGTGAACACCGCACTTTGCCCCGGGCTTACGGTCTGCGGCGTGCTCGGATCGATGGTGCCGTTGGGGCCGGCAGATGGCGTAACCGTAAAGGAATTGATGACGCATTCCACCTCGACCGAGGTGACGTTGGCACCCGCGATGACGCCGCTGCCAGCCGTCACGGAGCAGTCCTGGTTGCTCGGCTGGCTCAACACGGTGACGGCATAGCTGTCGCCATCGACCAGACGGGTCGCGAAGCTGAACTCGCCATTCGCCATGAGCGCAAGATCGTCCGCGCCTTTGTTCTGCAGCACCACAGTCGCACCCGGCGTCAGGCCGCTCAAGCTTCCGCCAACGGTGCGATTACCCAGCACGGTATGCGCACTGGGCGCCCCGCTGCTGTCAC
This sequence comes from Lysobacterales bacterium, assembly GCA_041745855.1. Lineage (GTDB taxonomy): Bacteria > Pseudomonadota > Gammaproteobacteria > Xanthomonadales > SZUA-5 > JAWLAT01. The sequence goes on from JBGTIE010000695.1 coordinate 1,543, forward strand.
TGGGCGCATGGGTGCTGGAAGCCGCAAAGGCGGCAATCAGCGTGGTCGCGCCCACAGTGGTGAAGGTGATTTCGCAGCTGAAGGTCGCGATCAGTCCTACGATCATCGGCGCAGCAGTGCTGGTGCAACTCTCCAGCGTACTGGCGGTCACCGTGATGCTGCCATCCGCCGGCGGGCTGTCCACACCACTGACGGCGACCTGGACGGTCACCGGCTCACCGACCATCGACGGGCTGGGATCAATTTGACTGATCTCAGTGCTGCTGAGTTCGCGCTCGACCAACGAGATGATGCCGAAGCGCCTCCCCTGCGGTGTCCGCGCACTGCCCACAACGCGCAAGCTGCCATCGCCCGCACGCAGCACCTGCATGGCCACATCGTTGCCTTCGATGCCAAAGTCCGCAACATGCTCCCAGATCTGCGCTCCAGTCGCGCCCGAGTACTTCACTGTCGCGTAGTCTCGATCGAAGGAGTTGATCTTGCGGCTCGACGCGCCGGTAACGATCACGTCGCCGGAGGCGTCCAGCACCAGGGCAAAGGCCTCGTCCGCGCTGTTGACCGGGCCGTTGTAGATGGCTTGCCAAAGTTCCGCGCCGCTGGCGCCGTTGTATTTCACCGTCGCGTAGTTGAGTCCGCTGGTGCCGCCACTGGAGTGGCCCGTGACCAGCACATTGCCGGATGCGTCGACTGCCAAGGCGTGCGCCTGATCGCTGAAGCCGCTTGGACCGTTGTAGCGCGCCACCCACAACTGTGCGCCGGTGATCCCGGAATACTTCACCGTTGCATAGTCAGACTGCGTCCCATTGCCATTCGATCTGCCGGTCACCAACACGTCACCGCTCCCGTCCAGGGCGAGCGCGTAGGCGAGATCGAAACTGTTCCCGGTGCCGTTGTAGCGCGCTACCCAGATCTGCGCGCCATCGACACCGGAATACTTTACGGTCGCGTAGTCTCTGAGGCTGCCGATCCCCTCGGATGCGCCGGTCACGAACACGTCACCCGATTCATCAACCGACATCGCAAAGGCATCGTCCTGGGCGTTACCAGGGCCGTTGTAGCGCGATTCCCACAGCAGTGCGCCGGTAGCGCCTGAGTATTTCAGGGTGGCGTAGTCAAGATCGCTGGCGCCTCCGTCAGATTTGCCGGTCACCAGCACTTTGCCGGACCCATCCAGAGCCACGGCGAACGCCTGGTCGTCACCGTTGCCGGGGCCGTTGTATCGGCTCACCCATAGCTGGTCGCCGCTCGCGCCAGAATACTTTACGGTCGCATAGTCGTCGTCGCCGGCAGTACCCGGAGAGGCGCCGGTCACGTACACATCGCCGAATGCGTCGAGCGCAAGAGCTCGCGCCCGATCGTTGCCACCACCCAGCCCGTTGTATCGCGCGGTCCAGAGCACCGTCCCGTCGGCGCCGAACTTAACTGTCAAATAGTCCTGGCCATTGGATCCGTTCACAGCGCAGCCCACGGCAAAGGTGTTGCCGTCCGCATCCATGGCCGCCGATGCGCCCACCCGAAGCGTTAGCGGCTCGCTGCCGCAAGCCAGATCGTCCGCCAGTGCGGGAAGCTCACCCTCGGCGCTGCTCCAGATCTCCGCCCCGTTGACTCCGGCGTACTTCACCACGCGAAAATCCCGGTTGGCGGACAGGGAGGTGCCGGCAACCCATACTCCCCCCTGATCATCGATGGCCAGCGCATAGGCCTGGTCTTCGCCGTTGGCCGGGCCGTCAAAGCGCGATTCCCACAATTGCGCGCCGGTGGCGCCGGAATACTTTACCGTCGCGTAGTCGTAGTCCCCGGCCGGGCCGGCCGAGTATCCGGTAACCAGCACGTCGCCCGCGGCATTGACAGCCAATGCGTTGGCCGAGTCAGTGCCGTTGCCGGGGCCGTTATACAAAGCGACCCACAACTGCTCACCGGTTTCAGCCGCATATTTTATCGTCGCGTAGTCACTGTTGCTGTTGGGCCCACGGGCAAAGCCCGTCACCAGCACGTTATCGGCGTTATCCACCGCGACCGCGAAGGGGACGTCCAGGCCACTGGTCGGACCGTTGTAGCGCACCAACCAGCGCCGTGCGCCGGTGCTGCCCAAGTACTTCACCGTCACGTAGTCAAAATTGGCACTCGGACTAAACGATCGCCCCGTCACGATCACGTTGTCTTGGGAGTCGATTGTCAAAGCTTGGGCATCATCGGAGCCGGACGGCCCGTTGTAACGCTCCACCCATAGCTGCGCACCGGTAGCGCCTGAATACTTCACCGTGGCGAAGTCTTGATTCGAGGTGCCTGTGACCAGGACGTCACCCGCAGAATCCACCGCCACCGCGAAGGCTTGATGGAAACCGCCTCCGACGTATGACGCCGACCACAGCTGGGCACCCGTCGCACCGGAATACTTCACCGTGTAGTAGCGGTTGAATGACGCGCCCGTCACCACGACGTCGCCGGCAGCATCCACGACCACGGCCCGGGCGCTGATGGGGGAGTTGAGCAATCCGGAACGGGCCACCCACAGCTGGGCGCCAGTGGATGCCGAATACTTTACCGTGGCGTATTCCCCCACGTTCTGGTTCGGCGAGCTTCCGGTGACGATGACATCACCGACGGCGTCGACAGCGACAGCGTGGGCCTCATCATCGCCGTCACTTGGCCCGTTGTATCGGGCCATCCACAGCACCACGCCGTCCGGATCGAACTTGACCGTAAGGTAGTCGGCACTGTTGGCATCGGTGACCGAGCCTGTGACGATACTGTTGCCCGCTGCATCCAGCACCAGTGACCGTTTGGCGAGCAAGTCGAATCCTGCGCCGACGTCCGCGTCGGGGCTGCCCTGACTGCCAGAACTGACGGCGGTCCATTCCACCACCGGCACCTCCGCCACCGCGAACGAAGTGCAGGCCAGCAGTCCGTACAGGGCACGCCTGAGTTGCTGCCGAACACGCTGACCGCGGTAGTGGCAGCAGGCATCGAATCGTGTAGAGCCGAACGCATACCGCATAACGCCCCCTGTGAGCTGTTGTTGCCTTCGAGCACCGTAACCACCTTCCCATGCGCGGTCTACCCTAAAACCGGGGTACCAACCGGCAGCGGGAACCCCGAGTTGCACTCGGGACGTCGCGCAGCGACGCGCTTTTCGGTTTGCGATCATCTCGGTTTCAGCCGACCGACTACCGGCGTCACCTGGCCAGACTGCCCGAGTACAACTCGGGGTTCCGTTCGCGAGCACAGGCCTCACCGGGAACCCCGAGTTGCACTCGGGCCGTCGCGCAGCGACGCGCTCTTCGGTTTGCGATCAACTCGGTTTAAGGCAACCGACTACCGGCGTCACCTGGCCAGACTGCCCGAGTACAACTCGGGGTTCCGTTCGCAGGCGCCGCCCTCACCGGGAACCCCGAGTTGCACTCGGGCCGGCGCGCAGCGACGCGCTTTACGGTTTGCGATGAACTCGGCTTCAGCCGACCGACTACAGGCGTCACCTGGCCAGACTGCCCGAGTCCAACTCGGGGTTCCGTTCGCGAGCACAGGCCTCACCGGGAACCCCCAGTTGCACTCGGGACGTCGCGCAGCGACCAGACCAGTTGCTGCGGGAGGCGCAGTAGTGTGGTCGGGCAGTATCGCGGTCCTCCAGGAACGATGCGGACACCGGCTGCTCAGTCCTCGAATCCATCCTCGAAAAGGGCCGCCAATACGCAATCGGACGCACTCTCAAAGCGCGAGACGGTGCCGGGTTGCAGCAGATACAACTCGCCCGCTTCGTCCTCACCAAAGCCGTAGACATTGCCTGGAACGACCATCCATTGAGTTGCGCTCCAGTTGCCGGGACTGGTTTCGTTGGCGAAGAACACCTGCCGTGAGCAGAAATCGGCATAGACATAGGTACCGCGCAATCCCTGGATGCAGCCGCGATAGCGATAGCCGCCGGTGATCGAACAGCGGCCCCCATTGTGGTCATAAGTCAGTATCGGTTCGACGAAGCTACCGGAGCAGCCGCCAGGCCCGGCGATATTGCCTTCACGACAGTTCCACCCATAGTTCAAGCCACCGCTGGCAGCGGCCGGTTCCAGCGACACTTCTTCGCGCAAGCTGTCGCCCACATCGGCAATCAGCATGTCGCCGGTTTCGCGATCGAAACTCCAGCGATAGGGATTGCGCAAACCGATCGACCAGATCTCGTCCGGCGTCGCCGTTCCGACGAAGGGGTTGTCGGCTGGAATAGTGTAGGGCACCGCGCAGTCTGGTGAGGTGCAGGGATCGATGCGCAGCATTTTGCCGAGCAGCGAGTTCAAATTCTGCGAGGTTGCACTGGAAGCACCGCCGTCGCCCATACCGATGTAGAGGTAGCCATCCGGGCCAAAGTGGATATCGCCACCGTTGTGATTGGCCGCTGGCTGGCCGATGATGAGAACCTCGCGCGCCGAGGCTGGATCGGCCAGATTCGGATTGCCAGCCATGACCTGATAGCGCGCGATCACCGTCGTCAGCGCGTCCCCGCCGCCACCACTGCGCGTGTAGTTGACGTAGAAGTATCCGTTGCTGGCGTAGTCCGGATGGAAGGCCAGGCCCAGCAAGCCACCCTCGAAGCTGGTGTTGACCAGTGAACTGATGTCGAGGAAGTCGCTGCCGGCGTTCCCGCTGCCAAGCGTGTACACCCGAATATGCCCCGCCCGCTGCACCATGAACACCCGACCACTACCGTCCCCGGCATGGCGCAGTCCCAAGGGAATGCTCACCCCCACGCTGAGCGTATTCAATTGCAGATCAGCCGGCGGACCACCGGCCACAGCCATCGCGGGCAACGCGGCGACCAGGGCGATAGCGGATACAAACCAGAGTGAACGCATGGGTCAGGCACTCCTCGAGACAATGGCGACAAGGGATGTCCAGACTTTAGCGTCATTTGCTCGCGCGCGAAGCACCGAAAGCGCGTTCTCCCGAGCCAGCCAGCCGAATGACCGCCTCTCTCGGATTAGCCAAATCAATGCCTTACGAGATCAACCGCGGAACTTGGATGGGCGGGCAACAGCTTGCGTTCAACGCTGCGGTTGCGTGACAGCAGGGTCAGCCCTGCCCAGTGCCGAGGGTGTGCGTACACGCGGCCCTTGAGGAGCTCCTTTCGGGCCTGGGTCATTGCGTATCCGGCATTGCCCTCGGAGGCAACCAGATGGCGATAGAACTGGGTCATGAAGGCCGCGGCCGATGCGTCTGGAATCTCCCACAAAGTCCCGACTACCACCTGCGCGCCCTGCTCGATCAATGCCTGTCCCAGGCCGTAGCTTCCGACGCCGCGATAACGTTCCCCCTGCTGTGAATCGCAGCTACCCAGCACAATGAGGGCGTTGCGGAACGGCCGACTGAGCAACTGACTTTGACTGACAAAGCCGGTCTGCTGCGCTTCCCCGTCGGAGCCAGCCACCGCCAGTCCGACGATATGCGCTTGGTCGGGGCTGAAGTACCCGTGCGTTGAGATATGCAGAATGTGCGCGCTCCGGGCTTGCTCGGAAAGCAGATTTTCCGCCGTCGCGGCAGCACCGAGGAACAGATGAAGCGGGCGATCGGCGAAAAGTTCGCTGACCATCTGTGCCTCGGCGAGGCTGAAGTCCAGCATGGGCAGGCTGTGTAGCCATCCCTTCAGAACCTGACCGGGCGCATCAGATGCCGCGGAGCTGAAAATAGGCGACGCGAAAATGGCGACGTCCGAGGACGTGGCGAGCTGACGGTCGTCAGCGCGGGCGTAGGACTCCAGGTGGCTCACGCGCACCAGCTCAAAGTCCGCACCCAAGGGTCGATAGAGCTGCTTGCCCTCGGCCAGATCTATCGCCGCAAAGGGAATGCTGAAGCTGCTCTCGTCGGTGACCAGCAGGATCCGCTGTACCTGCCCGGAGCGCAGCTGCGCCAGCGGCAGCACGGCGGCCAGCGCCCGCAAAGGCGCACGCACGTCGGGGAGATTCGGATCGTGGATGACCTGATGTGCCTGTTCGACCATGGCCGAGATGGCTGCGGACGGCGGAATCGGAACGGCGCTGACTTCGCCAGCGAAGGAGATCAGGACGATGCTGATGGAGGGTCGTACGTAGTAACGCAGCAGCATCTCGCCGTCCGCCGGAACAAAGGGGGCGAGGTCTGCAACGTCTGGTGCGCGCGCCGCCGCGACAGGACTTCGCGCCGTGATCTGATCGGAGCGGACCTGGATATAGGCTTCGCGCGCCATGTCGCGACGGTGCGCCAGCGTGTGCAGGAAGCTGGCGTGCTCAGCGGCATCGGCAGCATGGATCCCCTGCTGGGCTACCCCCTGCTGGTCAACTAAAGTCCGTTCCAGCCCGGCCAATTGATTGAGAAGCTGGAACTCCTGATCCGCGGGCGAACTCGGATCAATGGGCGCGGCGCGCGCGGAATGGATCCGAGCCATCAGTTGCGCCAGATGACCAGGCTCCTTGTCCCACAGATAGCTGGCCAGCGCTTCCACAAGTCCATCGATGCGCGAGACCCAGGCCATCGAGTTCACCCCGGACCGATTCGTATCCAATGCGACCCGGCGCGCAAGCTCCAGGCCCTCCTCGGCGACCGCCAGCACCTGCGGAAGCTCGTTGCGGGAGGCAAAGTAGCGCACCGAAGTGGTCGCATACTCGATCTGCTGGACCGGGTTTGCCTTGCGCCGCCGGCTTGTCGCCTGCGCCTGATCCAGCAGCTCGCCAAGCTTCAGCCGCATGCGCTCCGCGGCCAGCTGCTGCTGTCCTTTCGCCGCCGTATCGAACAACACCAGACCCGCATCGATCCGCTGCTCCAGTAGTGCGCGCGGGTCGCTCCAGGCCTGCTGCGCGTACTGCTCGGCCAGCCCAAAGTTGCCCATTGCCAGGTAGTCGCGGGCAATCTCGATGCTGGCCGGGATGCTTCGGTAGGTGTCCTCGATCTGAAAATGCGCCAGGGTTTCCAGATGCCCCTGCAAGGCCTGATCGTAGTCGCCGTTGATCCGGTCGATCGTCGCCAGCTTCGACAGCGCAGTGTAGTAGACCATCCCGTCAACCGGAGCATAGGGCGCGATGGAGCGCTGGAAGTAGCGTCTGGCCGTTTCCACCTCACCCAGCTTCAGGTAGGCGTCCGCGATGAAATAGTAATAGGTCGCCAGCGTATCGCCGTCGTTCAATTCGATGGAGATCGCGATCAGTTCACGGATGACCTGCGTCGCCTCCACAAAGTGGCCCGTCAATACATGGTGGTTGGAAAGATTGCTGAGCACACCGATGCGTTGGTGGTCGAGTCTGTCCTCCGGCCCAAACTGCTGCAGCGCCTCAGCCAGCAAGGCCTCGCTGGAATCCAGATCGTCCTGCTGGAACCGGGCGTGCCAGCTCAGCCGCAGGAACTCGGCAAGACAATAGCGCTGCTCCTGTTGTCGCGCGGCGCCGATCCAATGCGCGAGATCCCGATTGATCACGTCATAGCCGGCCCCTGGCGTAGAGCGATTCTGAGCCTCGCTTATTGCCGCCGCCATGCCCTCCGCCGCTGCCGCAAGCGGCGCCGACCCCTGCCGGCACCGCTCAACCGAATAGATATGCTCCGCACGCGCAGCGACGCTGGCCAAGGCCACAGTCAGCGTCAATATGGCGGCCTGCGCGCGCATGCTGCTCAGCCTTGGTAGGGTCTCAGTTAACTGAAATCTGCTCCTCGGTCAACACGCTTCCGTCTCCTCGACGCAGGCTGAGCAGTGTAGGGCCTTCCGCAAACAGCGCAACGGGCACTGCCAACAGGACGTCGCCAAGATAGTCTGAGGTCAGGCCGGTCGTCTCCAGGACCTTCTTCCCGTTCCTGGAAAGCAGCAGCGTCAGGTCGGCCTCTGATGTGGCAATGGGCAGACGCAGGACGATCAGTTCCTCCCCCGGCCGGCGATCGATGCGGATGACGGACTCCGCGCCACGGTTGGTGTCGATTACGATGGTTCGAATGTTGGGCTGCACCATGGGCCCTTGCGTGTTCTGGAACGGCAGAATCAGTGCAATTCCCAGCAGCAGACCCGCCGCGCTGCAGACCATTGTCGGCAGCGAGAACCAGCGCCGCCCAGCGCCAGGTGTTTTCCGGCGGGGCAGGTACATCTGCAGAGCCGAAGCAGCTTCCAACTGGTCCAGTGTCTCCGGATCGTCCAGATAATATTGCTCGAACTCGGCCTGCTCGGCAATGGACAACTCGCCGCGCAGATACTTCATGACGATATCGTTTTCTTGCACGTAGTGCTTAGTCATCATGGCCGTATGCTCCGTTCGCGTGGACCATGGCTATCAAGCGATTGATCGCACGACTTTTGAGCTTGTCAAAGTGAATCGAGCTGACACTGAGCTCCTTGCACAGATCGCTCTTGTCGATCTCATCGACGAAATAGCGGGTGAGCAAGACCCGATCGCGTTCCGCCCGTAACTCGTCAATGATCTGGGTAACATAGGTGGCGATTTGTGTCTTCTCCAAACGCTCGAAAGGACCCGGCTCGCTGCTGGCCGCTTCAGGCAGTGGCTCGAGGGCCTTGTCCCGACGCCGGTTTTCATGAAGAAAATGGCTTGCAATGATCTTTTGTGCAACTCCGTAGATGAAGGACTGCAGGCAATCCGGATTCTTGAGTTCCCCTGCACGTATTTTCACGATGACTACCACCAGCGTATCCTGGCTGATGTCCCGCGCATCCTCCGGATTTCGCACCCGACGCTGGATCAGGAAGCGCAAGCCCCGCGAAAAACGCCGGATCAATTCTTCTTCTGCCGCCGCTTCTCCGGCGATAATTTGCGCGACGAGTTCGGACATCTGCTCGACTATTTTCCAGGCCAGGATCGACCCCGGATCGTAGCGTGCCGCGCGTGTCAAGGGAATCCATCACGGAATCGAGTCCTGTTGTGGTCCTGCAGCGGTGAGCGGCAGGTGCGGTTGTAGATGTAGTGCACGCAGAGGGCGAAACATCACAGGCTGCAGCACAGAAAGCCGCACTCAAGCGTCGACCTCTCCGGGAACCCTCACCGGGAACCCCGAGTTGCACTCGGGCCGTCGCGCAGCGACGCGTCTTTCGGCTTGCGATCAACTCTGCTTGGGTCAACCAACTCCAGGCGTCACCTGGCCTTGCCGCCCGAGTACAACTCGGGGTTCCGTTCGCAAGCGCCGACCTCATCGGGAACCCCGAGTTGCACTCGGGACGTCGCGCAGCGACGCGCACTTCGGCTTGCGATCAGCTTAGGTTCGTTCGACCGACCCCCGGCGTTGCCCGACCCTGCTGCCCGAGTACAACTCGGGGTTCCGTTCGCAAGCGCCGACCTCACCGGGAACCCCGAGTTGCACTCGGGCCGTCGCGCAGCGACGGGTCTTCGGTTTGCGATCAACTCTGCTTGGGTCAACCAACTCCAGGCGTCACCTGGCCTTGCCGCCCGAGTCCAACTCGGGGTTCCGTTGGCCAGCGCCGACCTCACCGGGAACCCCGAGTTGCACTCGGGGCGTCGCGCAGCGACGTGTCTTTCGGCTTGCGATCAACTCTGCTTAAGCCAACCAACTCAAGGCGTCACCCGACCTCGCTGCCCGAGTACAACTCGGGTTTCCGGTCGAAAGCGGCGACTTCCCCGGCCGGGAACCCCGAGTTGCACTCGGGCCGGCGCGCAGCGACGTGTTCTTCGGCTTGCGACAGACCTGCGCCAACTCAGCCGACCCCCGGCGTCACCCGGCGCTGTTGCCCGAGTACAACTCGGGGTTCCGTTCGCAAGCGCCGGCTCCACTGGGACCCCGCTACTTCCGAGTGGCGATCTGCGCTTTCCGGACGAGTCCTCGCTACTCGACAAGCAATCGCGCCAAATCTGGCGATATCGCGCCACTTCAAGGCCGGAATGTGGCGCGATCCCCTTCACGGGAGCCTCTTTATGGCGCGATAGTCGCAACCGCGGCGGGATGCCGATTGAGTACGAGCCCATCCGACGGCTCTCCACACCATTGGTCGACACGGCCGACCTGGATGCCTTCCTGGCAATGGCAACGAACGAACTCTACCAACTGCACGAGGGCAGTCTGGCGAGGTATCGCCTGCGACCCTCCGAGTTCCAGCGATGGCTGGCGGAACGTGGCGGGCCCCGAAATCCGCAGTGAAGGCTACAAAGCGAAAACTCTCACCGAAGGCGGCGCCGCCTAGCGCTCGGCTATCATCGCCGCCTCTTTCCTTTCGGGATGGTTCGATGGCAGAGGCGGGCAAGGCGCACGACGGCGGGCGCGACGGTGCAAGGAAGGCGCGCAAGGCGCCGCCGATGTCGCGCAATCGACCGCCTGAGGGAATGGACCTGCCGGCGTGGCAGGTGGCCTTGCGGCGTCAGTTCGGCGTGCGCCAGAACTTTGCGATGGAGAATCTGGGGGAGCAGGAGTTTCTGTCGGATTTTCGGGTGCGCAATCCGGGCTCCGGCGGAGCCTACACGGTCACCATCCGTGGTCCGGGGCTGGGGATGAATCGCTGTACCTGCGGCGACTTCCGCAGCAATGAACTGGGAACCTGCAAGCACATCGAGTTCGTGCTGGATCGGTTGCAGCGCAAGCGCGGCGCGGCGTCGATGCTGAAGGCGGCTTACCGACCTCGCTACAGCGAGATCTGGGTCAGCTACGGCGCCCGCCGTGAGATTCGCCTGCGTTTGGCGAAGGAGGCGCCGGAACGCCTGCGTCAGGCGCTGTTGCAGCGGGTGGCGCGCTCGGCGGACGTGCGCGAATCCACGTTTGCGCTCGAAATCGACGCGGTGAGCGAGTTGGAAAGCTGGCTGGCCCTGGCACGCGCTGCCGGCCACAGCCTGCGCATCAGTCACGACGTGCATGCGATGGTCGGCGAGCAGGCGGCTGCGCAGGCATTGGCGAACGTGCTTGCCAGATCCTGTCCGCTCGGCGCAGCCGATCCGGCACTGCGGGATCTGCTGCAACTACCGCTGCTGCCGTACCAGCGCGAAGGTCTGGTTCGCCGCGCGGGCCGGCCGCGTGCTGATCGCGGACGACATGGGACTGGGCAAGACGGTGCAGGCGATCGGCGCTGTGCGCCTGTGGCAGCGGCATGCGGCGCTACAACGCGTGCTGATCGTGTGCCCAACCTCGCTCAAGCACCAATGGGCGCGCGAACTGCAGCGCTTCGCAGCCATCGAGGCGCAGGTGATTGAAGGGCCGCCGGCAGAACGGGCGCGCCAGATGGCCAATCCGCTAGTCTGCAAGATCATCAGCTACGACAGCCTGTACCGTGACGAGCAGGTGGTACAGGCCTGGGCCCCCGAGGCGCTGTTGCTGGACGAAGCGCAGCGGGTCAAGAACTGGGACACCCGGGCGGCGCGCTCGGTCAAGCGGCTGGACACGCGGTTCGCGCTGGTGTTGACCGGCACGCCGATGGAGAACCGGCTGGAGGAGTTGCTCTCGCTGGTGCAGGTGGTTGATCGACACCGCTTGGGGCCCACCTGGCGTTTCCTGCATCAGCATCAGTTGCGCGATGAGTCTGGACGGGTAGTCGGCTATCGGCAACTGGACCAGATCAGCCAGACGCTGGCGCCGATCATGATCCGCCGGCGCAAGGCCGAGGTGCTGCAGCAACTACCGGCGCGGCGCGATCAGGATCTGCTGCTGCCGCTGAGCGCGAAGCAACGTGAATGGCACGACGACTATGCCGCCAACGTCGCGCGGCTTACCCACAAGTGGCGTCGCCACGGTTTTCTCAGCGAGGGTGACCAGAAGCGGCTGCGCGCCTGGCTGCAGAAGATGCGGCAGATCTGTGTCAGCCTTCGGCTGGTCGACCCGAGCTTGCCGGCGAGCGAGCAGGATGGCCACAAGATTCCCGAGTTGCTGCTCTGGCTGCAGGAAAGACTGAGCGATCCCGACAGCAAGGTGGTCGTGTTCAGCAGCTGGCTGGGCACCCAGGAACTGCTGGCCCAGGGGCTGGCCGAGCAGGGCATCGAGTGTGTGCGCTTCAACGGCAGTGTGGAAGCGAAACGCCGCGATCAACTGGTGCAGCGCTTCCGTACCGAGCCGGCTTGCCGTGTCTTCCTCTCCACCGATGCCGGCGGCGTTGGTCTCAATCTGCAAGGCGCCGCAGCGCTGATCGTCAATGTCGACCCGCCCTGGAATCCGGCGGTGCTGGAGCAGCGTATCGGCCGCGTGCACCGGATGGGGCAGACGCGCCCGGTCGAGGTGCTCAACCTGATCAGCGAGAACAGCATCGAGGAGCGCATCCGCCATCTGCTGCGCTTCAAGCAGGCCGCCTTCGATGGCGCGCTCGATCAGGGTGCCAGCGAAGTGGTGTTGTCCGGCGGACGCTTGCGCGAGTTCATGGAGAGTCTGGAACAGCTCGTGGATGCGCCTGCGCCACAGGACGTGAGCGATCAGGTGGTCGACTCGCTCACTGGGGGATTCCCGCCGGAGGCATCCGGCGGCGCTGATGTCGTCGCGATGGCCGAGGCTCCGCCTGCCGAGACCCCTTCCGACCAGCGTGCAGCCATTGATTCGATGCCTGCGCCCGTTGCCACAGAGGATGCCGGCGCGGCAGCCACGCAAGCCGCGCCACCGGCAACTGTCGACCCCCTGGCGCTGGCACTCGCGCCGCTGCTGCAGGCAG
>JBGTIE010000696.1:0-1690 GCA_041745855.1 Lysobacterales bacterium
GGTCGTGCTCGGCCCGCCGGAAGCAACACTGGGACTCGCTCCGCTGACCGGATTCTGCCGCGATGACCTGCCGGCATTGCTGGCTGCGCTGGCACATCAGGATGGCGCGTCCTTTCCAGCCAGAGTGGTCGATGCACTGTGCCGCCAGCAAGGCGTGCAGGCTGTCCAGATTCAGGCGCTCGATGGTGCGCTGATCGCCCAGGCCGGCGACCCCGCCTTGAGCGCCAACATCGAGCAAGCATCGGCTCACTGGCGCTTGCTGATCAGCGTCAGCAGCGTCGATCTGCAACCCGCGCTGGTTCGGATGGCGCAGATCAGTCTGGACCTGCTGCAACTGGCGCGCCGGCCCGCCACCAGCCGGCCCCGCTCGGGACCGGCCCAAGCATCAACCGCTTCCGACGAGCGCGCCCGCCCGCCCGATCCACCGACCGGCCACGCCGGACTGGCAAGGCTTTACGCCCAGGCTGCGCGGGTCGCCAGTGGCGATCTGAACGTGCTGATTGAAGGCGAGTCCGGCACCGGCAAGGAGCTGTTCGCACGCTACCTGCACGAGGCCAGCGGCAGTGCGGTCGCGCTGGTCTGTCTGAACTGCGCCGCCCTGCCGCGGGACCTGCTGGATGCCGAGTTGTTTGGCATCGAGGCTGGCGTGGCCACCGGCGTCAGTGCCCGCGCGGGCTGTTTTGAACGCGCCCACGGCGGCACCCTGTTTCTGGACGAGATCGCCGACATGGCGCCCGATACCCAGGCCCGCCTGCTGCGGGTGCTGCAGGAAAAGCGCGTCTTCCGCATCGGCGGGCGCGAGTCGCGACCGGCGCAGGTACGCATCGTCTCGGCCAGCAATCGCTCCCTGCAGGAACTGGTCCGACGCGGCGACTTCCGGCTCGATCTGTACCACCGGGTGCAGGACTGGTGCGTCACCCTGCCGCCACTGCGCGAGCGGCGCGAGGACATCATCAATCTGGCCAGCTACTTCCTGACTCGCGAATGCCGCAAACGCCAGATCGGCAGCGCCGGCATCTCACGCGCCGCAGCCGACGCCCTGCAGAGCTACGCCTGGCCCGGCAACGTGCGCGAAGTGGAACGCGAAATGCGCCGTATCGCTCTGTTCCTGGACGACGGGGAACTGGTCGGCAGCGATCTGCTGAAGGCCGAGATCCGCGCCGGTGCCCGGGATCCGGGCGCACCCGGCAATGACTCGACTCTGGCCGCCCAACTGGCAGCCGCCGAACGCGCCATCATCGAGCGTAGCCTGCGCGAAAACGGCGGCAACGTCGTGCAAGCCGCCGACGCGCTGGGCGTCGGCAAATCGACCCTGTACCGGCGGATCGCCGAGTTGGAGATCGGGCGGGAGTGATGGCGGTGGGTGCCATCGAGCTGAAGAGCTGATTGACCACAAAGGACACAAAGGTCGGGGTCGGGGTCGGGGTCGGAATCGGTATCGATCTTTTGCTCGGCCTTTTCCGGCCGCCTTCTCGTGAATCGTGTCGTCACGCCGCCGTTCTAGCACACCTCAAGTCGTTGGCTTGGCTGGGACAAAGCTCATGCCGTCACCCTTCGATTCCGATTCCGATTCCGATTCCGACCCCGACTCGAGGCTCTACATCGCTGCACCAGTTTGAATCGCGCTCCTAGCCGACAGCCATATGCCGTCGCTGGCGCGCCGGCGTCGCGCCGGTGCGGCGGGTGCCGG
>JBGTIE010000697.1:0-2972 GCA_041745855.1 Lysobacterales bacterium
GCGGTGGACCAACTCGGCCAGGCGCTGGTTGACGGGTGCGCGGCGGCCGTGGCGGGCGGCGAGTTTGACGACTTCGCCGTTGAGCCAGTCGACCTCGGTCAGGCGGCTGGCCTGCAGGTCTTCCCACATCGACGAACGCGCCAGTGGATCGATCGCCAGCATGCGGTTGGCCAGACGCTTGAACAGCCAGTCCGGACTGCTCAGCAGGCGCGGAATCCAGCGTGGCGGCACCGGGGTCAGGCGCGCCGGTTCGATGCCTTCCAGCGCAAGCATCGCCAGCGCCTCAGTCTGCGCCAGCGCGACGCAGCGGCGGTAGGCCCGTTGCGACAGCTGTGCCTTTAGCGGGAGATCGGACAGCGCGTTGACCGCGTTGTTGAGATTCAGCAGCAGCTTGGCCCACTGCACCGGCAGCATCCGCGGATGCTGCAGCAGCGGCAGGCCGGCGGCGGCGAAGGCGTCCAGGAAGGGTGCCAGTGCCGGATCGGCCTGGACCTCGAGCGTGCCTTGCGTGCCCTGGTGAAAACACGCCGGCTCGGACTGGACCACGTTGAAGGGCACCATGCCGGTCAGCACCTTGAGCGCTGGCAGCTGCTCGCGCAGCAGTTCGGCGTTGCCCAGGCCGTTCTGCAGGCTGATCAGCAGCGGTGGCTCGGCGCTGCTTTGTGTCTCCAAGGCGGCGACCAGTTGCTGCGCGGCGTCGAGGGTCGCGGCCGACTTGACCGTAACCAGAATCAGCGCGGCCTCGGCCAACGCCGCGGTGCGGGTCTGGAAGTCGAGCTGTTCCGGCGCCAGTTCGATCCGGCCGCCATGCAGATCGCTCAGTTGCATGCCGTGTCCAGCGATCGCATCGCGCAGGCGGGGGCGGCCGATCAGTGTGACCACCGCGCCGGCTGCGGCGAGGCGACCGCCAACGTAGCAGCCAATACTGCCGGCACCGAGCACGACGATAAGCGGAGTGCTCACGGGCGTGTCGGACATGCCGCTTTCCGTCCCAGTTGGGCGTCGATCGGCAGCACCGGCAGGCGTTCCTCGACCCGGCTGGCGGCCAGTGTCCAGTCAATCTCGCCCAGACTGCGGACACTTGCCAGCTCGGCCACAATCTCGCCGAGGATCTCGCCGCGACGACGCGCCTCGGCATAGGGGATGCGGGTGAAACTGACCTGCGCGTAGCGAGACAGGACCCGTTCGGGGAAGCGATTGGTCAACGCCGTTTCGATCTGCTTGTGCCACAGCCAGGCCGGCTGGGCGACCGAATCGCGCATCTCCTGGTAGTTCTCCAGCGCCATTGCGGCGATCGCATCGGCATTGTCCTTGCGCAGCGCATAGAGCCGTTCGAAGGCGTCCGGACAGGCACCCGGGCAATCCAGCAGTTCGGCCAGCGCGGCGCAGTCCTCGAAGGCGCAGTTCATGCCTTGACCGTGGAAGGGAACGACCGCATGGGCCGCGTCACCGATCAACAGGGCGCGCTCCTGCAGGTGCCAGGGACTCAGCCGCAACGTGCCGAGCTGGCCGAGCGGATTATTGTCGAACTCGAATTGCAGCTCCTCCAGCAGCGGCACCGCCGACGGGAACTCGCTGGCGAAGAACTGCTCGATCTGCGCCGGCGTCTGCAGCCGGGCGAAGCTGCGCTCGCCTTCCAACGGCAGGAACAACGTCACCGTGAAGCTGCGGTCGGCATTCGGCAGCGCGATCAGCATGAACTCGCCGCGCGGCCAGATATGCAGCGCGTGCGGATCGAGCCGGAAATCTCCATTCGGAGCCGGGCGGAAGCTCAGTTCCTTGTAGCCGTGCCCGAGCGGCGCCCAGTCCTCGACCTGATCGGTCACTCGGGCCATTGCGATTCGCAGCGGCGAACCGGCGCCGTCGGCACCGATGACGCGCGTGAAGGGCTTGCGAACGGCACCGTCGGGCGTCTCCAGCAACAGCTCACTGGATTCCCAGTCGACATCCTTCAGGCCATGCTCGAAGTGCAGCCGGGCACCGGCATCGGCCGCGCTCGCGACCAGCAGCCGGTTCAGATTGGCGCGATGGACCGAATGGATGACGTGCGCATCGCTCAGGCCATAGGGCTGGATCTCGACCTGGCCGTCCATCGCATGGACCGCCCGGCCGCGCATCGCGATGGCCTGGCTGGCGACCTCCCGATCGACCCCGGCCAGCCGCAGTGCATGCCAGCCCCGCTCGGCCAGCGCCAGATTGATCGAACGCCCACCGATGATCGGCCCCGCCCGCGGATCGGCCCGCCGTTCGTACAGGTCGACCTGCCAGCCACGGAGCGCCAGCAGGCGAGCCAGCAGCGCGCCGGCCAGACCGGCACCGACGATGGAGAGGGAGTGGGGTGGGGCGGAAACCGTGGTCATCTGGCAAGTCTCGTCGAGAGTGAGTCGCGTGATTTCGTTGTGGCACAGGGCCCAGGGCATAGGGCCCAGCAAAGCGTGCAGCTCGCACCCAAGCCTCGAAGATGCTCTTGCCCTTGCTCTACTGGGCCCTGGGCCCTGAGCCCTGGGCCCTAGATCCTCGCCGCGTTCCGCAAGACGCGGCCCATCCCCGCCACCAACTCGTCACAGTCGCTGTAGCGGTTGTACAAGGGGACCGGTGAGCAGCGCAGGATGTCGGGTTCGCGCCAGTCGCAGACGATGCCGGTGCTGAGCAGTTTGCGGTACAGCCGTTGCCCCAGTTCGCGCCCGGCATTCAGGCGCACCGACAACTGGCAGCCGCGCTGGGCCGGATCACGCGGGGTGACGATGCTCAGGTGCTCGCCCAGATGCTCCAGCAACTGCGCTTCCAGATAGGCGGTCAGGGCCAGCGACTTCTTTCTGAGTGCGCCCATGCCGGCCTGCAGGAACAGCGGCAGCGAGGCGCGCAGCGGTGCCATCGCCAGGATCGGCGGGTTCGACAGCTGCCAGCCTTCGGCGCCGGCGGTGGGTACGAATTCCGGTCCCATCCGGAAGCGGCTGGAAGCATCGTGGCCC
>JBGTIE010000698.1:0-1842 GCA_041745855.1 Lysobacterales bacterium
GAGCAGATGCACCGTCTGCTCCTCCACTTCGGTGACCCGCGGACCGAGTGCACTGAGCCGGTATAGCAGCAGAAGCGGCCAGCCGAGCTGCTCGCCGCGCTCGCCGATGGTGGGATTGAAGGGGTTGTCCGCGGCGATCCGGAGGCCGCTGACCGGCGAGGGAGCGAGCTGGGTTGCACTGTCGCTGTCGATCGCCAGGAGCCGGCCGAAAAATGAGAACTCCGGCGTGAATTCATGCCGTAGATTGGCAAACACGCTGGCGCCCTCATAGCCCGCACGCTCGGCGTTCTGATCGCGGAAGCGAAAGCCGCAAAAGACGCTCGGACCAAAGGCGAGGGGACCGGAGCTTGGAAAGACCGGATCGCTGTCCAGGCTTGCCGGACAGCGCGGATCGCGCTGAAACAATCCAACGAAGTTGCCGGTCGCGGGATTGATGCGGCGAAAGCTGCCGGGATTGCCGGACGCACTCAGTCCCGCCAGCGCGATCAGATAATCGCGATCGGAGCCCAGCAGCGCTTCGCGATCCAGCACTTCGGCTGCCAGCAGCCAGTGCGTGTCGCCTTTGCTTCCGCCCCAGGCGACGCTGGCCCGACGCGTTGCACCGCCGGACTGCTGCGGCTCCTCGATCTGGAATTCCAGCGTCAGCGGGGTGTCCTCGCGTCGGCTGAGCAGGTTGATTACCCCACCGATCGCATCGCTGCCGTAGATTGCCGAGGCGCCATCGCGAAGTACCTCGATGCGGTCGATTGCGGCCAGCGGAATGCCGCTCAGGCTCGCCGCGGCGCCGCCCTCGACGGCGGCAAAGCCGGGCAGGCGGTAGCCATCGAGCAGGCTCAGCGTGTATTTGCTGCCCAGTCCGCGCAGATTCGGCAGCGAGGCATTCGGGATGTCCGAGTTCGGCGTGTCGCCGAAGCTGCCGAAGCTGTTCCAGGGCAGGTCGCGGATGGCGTCGGCCAGATTGGCCTCGCCACGATCGAGCAACTCCTGCCGCTCGACCATGCTCAGCGGCAGCGGTCCTTCGATATCGATACGGCGAATGCGGCTGCCGGTAACGAGGATGTAATCGAGGGTCGCCGCTGCGTCTTCGTCATCATGATCGACAACGTCGGCGTCGAATGACTCCGGCTCGACCGGTTCGAGTTGCCCGTCCGATTCGACCGGTTCGGCTGCATTCAGCGCTGCCGCGCCGACATCGATTGAACAGGCGAGCAGACAAATCCCGGCTATCTCAAATGAACGCATGGCGGTTCAACTCCCCCGGATCAAAAAGGCGTACTGGAGCGCCCCACCGCTTCCTCATCCGTGGTTTGCGCTTGGGACGAGTGCAGTCGCTCCAGCGTGACGGCATGGAACAACGGTGCCTCCATCGGTCCGCTGCCGGTTTCCAGATACAAACCCACCACCGGGCCAACCCCAGCCGGCACATCGAGACTGACGGCATAGGAAAAGGATCCGACTTGCGAACTGGTGGCATAGCCACCGATCACGGTGCCACTGTCGATGCCGGCCCAGCCGATGCGGGCACTCGGCAGGGCCAGATCGCCCAGTCTATGGGTGACGACATGCTCGTAGATGCGGATTTCAAGCCGGGTTTCGTGCCCGCGCTGGTCCAGCAACACCACATTGGCATATGTTGATGGTGGCGCGCCGCGGCGGATTGGGATGTGCATGTGGGTCAGCACGTGGACCCGTCGCAGTGGAACGGCCGGAACCGGGATGACTGCGCTGGCGCGCTGGGTGGGATGAAGCGCGGTCGCTGCCCCACCCCAGCTCAGCTGGATGCCGCCATCGATGCGCCAGTCGATGTCGAGCAGGCGCTGTGGCCCGGCAGCCAGCGTCGGG
>JBGTIE010000699.1:0-5297 GCA_041745855.1 Lysobacterales bacterium
AGCAGGCGCTGACTTTCATCGCGGCGTGCTTCCTGATCGCTGCGGCCCTTGCCGCGCGCGGCCAGTCGCAGGCTGCGATAGTCGAGCACGAGCCGGCCGCGCATCCGGCCCACGTAGTCGGCATAGCCCTCCTCGATCCAGCCGGGGCTCCGGTCGCTGACGGCGAGCAGTACGGCTTTCACGGAACAGGCCGGATAGGCCGACTACGCGGCTCCGACGGCCGGCTGGGAAGGGTCGGCCACGACCGGCACCTCCATGCCCCACATCCGCTCCAGACCGTAGAACTCCCGCGTCCTGGGCAGCATCAGGTGCACCACCACATCGGCAAGGTCCACCAGCACCCATTCGCCTTCGCGCTCGCCTTCTACCCCGATGGGCGGGTTCTCGATCGCCTTGGCGGCCACGACGACCTCATCGGCCATTGAGCGGACGTGGCGGTTGGAAGTACCGCTGGCGATCACCAGATAGTCGGTGATCGAGGTCTGACCGCGCACATCGATGATGCGCAGATCGCGGGCCTTCATGCCTTCCAGCTTGTCGACCACGACGTCACGCAGACGCTCGGCCGGGTCGGCTTTGGTCTTGCGGGTGCGGCGGGGGCGATTGGGGAGGGCCATTGCGGCGGTGTCCGGCGAAGCCGGCGGTCGGGCGATGGACGCCCGGGGAGGGATTGATGCAATCAACGGGTTGTCCTCATGGGTGCTCCTTGGTACTCCTGTGGCTGGAACGGGTTCTGCGCTGCGCACGCGCGCTGGCATTGCAGCTGGAGTCATTCTCCGCCCCCTCTGGCGGCTTGGCAAGTTTGGGGCTGCGGGCGGGCTGTGAGGCGAACGGCAAGTCGGGAGTTGGGAGTTGGGAGTTGGGAGTAGGGAGTAAGAGCAAGACCGAAAGTCAGAGCAAATGCAGGCGCCAAACGCGTTCGCCAGAAAGTTCTTGCGGGAGCCGGTAGCAGGCAACCTGCGGCAACAACAGCAAGAGCGAACCCTCTATCCGATGCGCACTCCCGACTCCCGACTCCCGACTCGGCTCTTGCTGACCCTCAGCCCTCAGCCCTCAGCCCGCCCTCAACCTCAGCCCTGTGCCTGGTCAGCCATAAAGACCATGCTGCTTGAGATAAGCCAGAACCGTGTCGGGCAGCAGATAGCGCAGCGATCGTCCTTCCTGCCGACGTCGCCGCAGGTCGGTGGCGGAGATGGCCAGCGGGGTAACTTCCAGGCAGCACCAACGACCGCTGGGGATGCGTAGCAGTTCGTGCCGATGCGGCACCCGGGCCACCGCGAAGTCGGCAGTGTCGGGCGGGCGCAGCGCTTCACCGGGCCGGTTCAGGACGACCAGATGAGCCAGCCCGAGTAGCTCTTGCCAACGTCGCCACGAGCTCAGGCGGGCGAAGGCGTCGGCGCCGAGCAGGAAGAGCAAGGGGGTGTGTGGGCCGAGTTCGGCGCGTAGTTCGGTCAGCGTGTCCACCGTGTAGGTGGTTCCCGGACGCCCCAGCTCGCGGTCATCCAGACCCAGCCGCGGCTCACCGGCGATGGCCAGCTGCAACATCGCCCGCCGGTGCTCATGCGAGGCGGCCAATTCGGTGCGCAAGGCAGGAAGGCTGGCCGGCAGCAGGTCGACGCGTGCACACCCGAGCAACTCGGCGGCCTCCAGTGCGGCACGCAGATGGCCATGATGGACCGGATCGAAACTGCCGCCCAGGAAGACGCGAGGGGTGCGTCCGGATGGCGCAAGTCCGGCTGCGGGCGCGTCTGTCACCGGGCTAAGCCGCGAAGCGGACTGCTTGCGCCGCTGGCAAGGCAACCCGCAGCAGCAAGCGCTCCAACTCTAGCCAGGGGGCGTTGGTCGAGTAACCCTTCGCCGCCCGTTCGACCGCGCGGATATCCATCCAGAGCCGTTCCCAGGCAGCCGGCGAATGGCGCCGGACAGCTTGCATGAGGACACCGGCGCGCGGATCGAAGACCCGCTGCCCGCGCAGCCAGTCGCGCACGCCTGCAGGGGCGTCCTGCGACTGCTGGACCAGCCCGACCATCATTTCCAGCTGGCGTGAGATCCACGGCAGCAACCGTGCCGGATGCTCGCCCTCGGCCCGCAGGGCATGCAGGACTCGGCGCATCTGCAGCGGCTTGCCGGCAAGCGCCTCGTCGACCAGCCGAAACACATCGAAGCGGGCGCTGTCGGCGACGAACTCACTCAATGTGGCGGCCGTCCATTGCGCCCTGGGTCTGGCCAGCGCCAGCTTTTCCAGCTCCTGGGTCGCCGCCAGCAGGTTGCCGTCGGTGCGCCAGATGAGCAACTCCAGCGCCTCCCCATCGAGTTGCACGCCCGCGCGCTGCGCCCGCATGCCGAGCCAACGCGGCAATTCGGTGGCTTTGAGCGGCCACATCGACACTACCTGACCATGCCGGGCGAAACGTTTGATCCAGCCTTCGGCCTCGATCGCCCGACTCCATTCCGGCACGCTGAGCAACAACTGCAGATCAGGGTCGGCGCGCACCAGGATTTCGTCGAGGATCTCTTGCGCCGGTTTCGGCAGCTTGGCACTGCCCAGCCGCAGGTCGAGCAAACGTCGGCTGGCGAACAATCCCGGACTGATGCTCAGCTGGGCCAATTCGAGCCAGTCGAAGGACTTCTGCGCCGCATCGATGCTTTCGACCTGATCGATGCCGGCTGCGCGAGCGGTTCGCCGAAACGCATCCCGGCACTCTTCCAGCCGGACCCAGTCGCTGCCGGCGATCAGGCAGGGCCGACCCAGTACCCGCTCGGGCGCCTGCAGCAGCGTTTGCACATCCACGTCGCGGGCGGGCCCTCAGGCAGCCATTTCGAAGGCGTGGCGCAAGGCACCTTCGATCGCCGCCATGTCCGGTATCACCACCTGGTCGTCGCGCAGCATCAGGTTGACCAGCACACCGGGGCGTTCGCCGGTGAAGTCCAGATTGGGTACCAGGATGTCCGGCGACACCGTGGTCAGGCGCGGGAAGCCCTGGGTCAGCACGCCGATGTAAGGCATCTTGAGTGGATCGTCCAGCGCCTTGACCACCGCGACCCTGGAGCCTTCGGCACGTTCTTCCAGGGCCATGCCGGCGAGCAGCGAGAAGGAGATCAGCGGAATGCGCCAGCCGCGCCAGCGTATGCGCCCGTACAGCCAGTCCGGCGCGTTGGCAACCTTTTCGGGCTCGGAGAAAGTGATCACCTCGGCCACCGAAGCGTTGGGCATCAAGACACGACCGTTGGTCACGGTCATCAACAGCCCTCGTAGGTCACGCACTTCCATGATCTGTTCCCCTCCCGGCCTTAAGCGAGCAAGCGGTTGGCCTGGGCGGCCAGTTGTTCCGGTGTCCCGATAAAACTCACCACTTTTGCCGCAACGACACCATCAACCATCGAGCTGATGACGCAGCTGGCCGGATCCTGGGCCCAGATCGGCACGCCAGCCGCCGCCAGCTGCCGAGCTCCGGCGACTGCATCGTTGGCCATGCCGCTGAAGATGATCACCAACAGCTTGTCCGCCCCCCAACGCTCCAGGCCATCACTCAGGACCTGGTCGATGGACGGCGAATAGGCCGTGCTGCCAGCCTCCTCGGTCAGGTCGACGGCCGCATTGGCGTCGAACTTGAGCCGCTTGCCGACCGGCGCGATCAAAACCTCACCCTCGTTGATTCTGCGCCCCTGACTGGCCAGATGAACGCGCAATGGCGACACCCGGTCCAGCTGCTGTGCCATCAGATCGAGGAATTCGGCGCCCATGTGCTGCACCAGCACGAAGGCGGCATTCAGGTCGGGCTTGATGTCCTTCAGGAAGGCCCGGATCGAGTCGGGACCGCCGATGGATGCACCCAGGATCACGATCCGTTTGGGGCCCTGTGCCGCCGTTGTCACCGGTGCCGCATCGGGCTGCGCTTGAGCCACCGGCGCTGCGACCGGAGCTGGCGTGGCGTCGGGGGCCAGATCCAGATCGACGAAGTCGATGCCCAAGTCCAGACTGGCCAGATCGTCTTCATCGTGCCCGGCGCCATTGCTCGCCGGTGGCAGCGCCCCAGGCTGTGCTGGCGCCGGCGTTGCAGGCGCTTCGGCGACCGGTGCAGGCATGCGCATTGGCGAGTCCAGACCGCGCAGGTCCAGACCGGTGCTCTGGAAATTCGGGGTTGTGACTGCGGCGGCCTGTGCTTCCAGGCTTTGGTCCAGCGGCTCCAGCACCCACTCGGAGATATCGGGCAGTGAAAAGCCGCCGCCGGCGTCGGTCGTGGCGGTATCCAGCAGTTCGGTGGGCGCCGCCGTTTCGGCGGCCGGGGCAGCGGCGAACAACTCATCCAGATCGGCTATCACTTCGCCGCCCTGCTCACTGCGACCGGCCAGATCCCCACCCATGTCCGGCAGCTCATCCAGCATCAAAGTGAGGTCGGCCTCCTCGATCGCTGCCGGCGACTCGGTCGCATTGCTGGCGGGCGCCTCGGTCGCCGCGTCCAGGCCAACGGAGGCGTCGTCGCCGAAATCCAGTTCGTCGTTGAACAAGGATTTCAGATCGTCGGCATCAAAAGACTCACCGCTACTGCCCTCCGGACCGTCCAGCGCCTCGAGCAGATCCGAATCTTCTTCGGAGATGTCCTCGAAGGCACTCAGATCGTCCAGATCATCGAGCGCATCGACATCCTCGCCCGCCGCTTGCAAGGCTTCGCCGCCGAACAACTCATCGGGCAGGTCCAGATCCATATCGGACAGGCTGAAATCCTGTGCTTCTTGCGTGTCCTGTGCCCGATCCTGATCCAGCGCCTGCCCCAGCTCCGAATCGAGCTCTGGCCGCGGGGGCTCAGCTTCGCCATCGACGGCATCCATCGCCTCCGGACTGGTCCCGGTGAGTTCGAGCTGAAGTTCATCCAGCTCCGACTGGTCCAGTTCCGACTTGACCAGTTCCGACTGGTCCAGTTCCGACTGGTCCAGTTCCGGCTCATCGAGTTTCAGCTCGGGCTCACCCAGCTCCGGCTCATTCAGCTCCAACTCGTCAAGTTGCAGCTCATCGAGTCGCAGCTCATCGAGTTGCAGCTCATCGACTTCCGGCTCATCGAGTTCCGGCTCATCGAAGTCCAGCACATCCGGGGCCACTGTCAGCTCCGTCGGCGCCAGGGCGTATTCTTCACCGCTGCTCTTGCTGGTGTCGTCGGCGTCGTCCAAGGCCGCGTCGAAATCGGGCAGATCGGCCAGTTCGAGCGCCTCGAGCGCATCCACGCCCTCGCTCGCAGTCGCTGCAACCGGCGCATCTGGAGCGTCAGGCGCATCGAGTTCGGCGAGCGCCACCTCGGCCG
>JBGTIE010000700.1:0-3182 GCA_041745855.1 Lysobacterales bacterium
CGAGTACGAGCAGGATTATCAACATTGCCGGTGGCCGCCGCGAATCATCACACCCACATCAGTTGGACTCGCACCCGTTTCCTTCGATGCGGCTGTTGCTTCAGATTGAACGTTGCGATCATGCGGTGTTGCCCTTCAACGCCCGGCTGGTCGTCTTGCGCACTTCCACAGCCAGTGCGCGAACACGAGCAGGCCCTGCCAGCAGAGCAGAAGGAAGCAAAAGATGACCAGCAAGGCAGAGAGGTGGAGCTCGACTTCGTCCATCAGCACGATTGCGCAGAGGAAGCCCAGAGCGGCGATCGCGATGATACCGAGTATCTGGGACAGGACGAGCGTACCGAAGCGCGCGCCAGTCAGGATTCGGTAGTGAACGCGCGCACTCTGCAGGAAGAACCAGAGCAGGATCAGCAAGAGCGGAGCCTGTAGCAAGAGCGCGATCGCGAGGTCCGACCAGTATGACCAGCGTCCTTCGCGCAGGCGCTCGCTGACATGCTCGTCCAGGCTCACTGCTCCCGTTGCGTCGCCCAGCGCCAACATGCGTCCGTATCCTTGGTCCCGCAGGGAGTCGCGCACTTCGCTGCGGACGGCCGGTTCAAGTGAGTCGAAGCCGCTCGACACGTCGACCTCGGGAAGCACCTTGGGCAAGATGAGCTCGAACCGCGTGAGCTTGCCGCCACCTTGCCTTTGCAGCACGAAACGATAGTCCCCATCCGCTTTCGGCGGGCCCATCAGTCGCAGCAGACTTTCCATCCAGTCGCGACGGACGGACTCGGTGGGCATAAGGACCCAGTAGCGCGAGCAGGGTCGCCAGCCGGGACGAGTCTCCAGCGCTACCTTGTGTTCGCAATTCCCGCCCACGCAATGAAAGAGGTGTTCCTCGACCAGCGGCGCGCAGCTCCGAGAATAGACTGGGTTTGATCCGACGCAAGCGACGGCCGCCATGAGAACGACAAGAGCGATGCGCATCGGGCAGTCCATGGCTGCGGGCCGACGCTTGGAAATCGGGTCGCGACACGAGTTCCCGGGCCGGCGTTGCGTCCTTGGGCTCGGTCAGGCAACGGATCGATACCGATTCCGATTCCGACCCCGAGCACAACAACTCCCGCGCGCCGGCCGAGTTGCCTCAGCAGACGACCAGTTCTCCTGCTCTGCTCTCCTTTGTGTCCTTTGTGTCCTTTGTGGTCAATCAGCTCTTTCGCTCTTCAGCTATTCCGCACTCAGTGACCCTCGAAACGCAGCGCCGGATCGGACAGGGGAACGATCGCGACCGGACCCCGGCGCCACGGGGCCTGCGGCTGGCTGCGGTCGAAGCTGTCGACCGTGACGACGGCCTGTGAGGCGCCGTCGAAGGCGAACTGGATGCTGCCGGCGTCGACGAAGTTGGTCGGCGTGAACGGGCAGTCGGGGCAGAAGCCTTCGAAGCTCCACATCAATAGGCTCTCACTGGCGCTGTTGCTGCCCTGGCCGAGAGTCCAGCGGGGCTGCTGCTCGCCGTCGTAGAAGTACAGGATGGCGACCCGCAGATCGGCGTTGCTGTGGACGGAAATTCCCCAGCCCGGCTCGTGGACGTCATACCAGGCACCGGTGCGCTCGGGCAGGGCGAAGCCGGCCAGATCGGTCAGCGGCTGAACCGGCTCGCTGCCGCTGCGATCACCGATGCGCCAGTCGAAGCTGCCGCTGCGGGCGGTGGCAAAGCGCAATCGCAACTCGCCCACGGTGACCGGTTGCGGCGTCCTGCTTTGCGGATCCCAGGTAAATCGCAGCAGATCGGCGCGCCAGTCTTCCGCATAAGGGCCCGACGCCAGATACCAGACCGGCCGACCGTCGTCTTCATAGGTGTACCAGAGCGCGAACATGTTCGGCCCGGAGAACTGCAGGTCGAAACCGTGACCGCTGCGGGCCGGGTTGAACCACAGCCCGGCGCGGGGGCGCAGGGTGGTCGATTGCGGGTCGGTCGGGTCCGAGCCCTGCCGCAGTTCGATCGCATCAAACACCCCGTCGCCGTCGCGATCGAGCGCCAGCCGCGTTCCGAGGCCCGCCGGGACCAGGGTCCAGTTTTGGGGATCGCTGTCACCGGAAAGCGCCTGCAGCTGCGTCACGCTCAATGCGGGGCCACCATCGGAGGGCGTGAAGCTGGCGCTGGCCGGGTCGTACAGATAGCCCAGTTCGCTGCGCCGGACGATCAGGTCCAGCCGCGTAGAGACGGCCAGCTCCAATTGGGTCTGCAGGCCTTCGAGGGGTCGAACGGCACCAAAACTGAGCTGCTGCCCGACCGCGGCGTGGGCATCCTTCGATGGCGGCGCGGTGTTGCCGAGCGGCGGATTGGCGTCGTTGGCGAAATCGGAACCGCCGAAGGCGAGCATCAGCGCGACCAGATCGGCTACATCCTGGTCCGATCGCACCGAGAAGGCGCGCGCCGACAGGAAGCTGCTGATCGAATCAACTGAACCATCGTGCAGGAAGCCGAAGCCGGCTGTGCCGTCGCCGCGCTTCAGTTCGAAGCCGACCTTGTCGTACTGGTTGCGCAAATGCGGGACCTTGATCGAGACGTTGGTTGAGCCGTCGACGCTGACGATGCCCAGATGATTCTCGCCATTGGGCCCGTGCGGCATGACGCTGCCGCCAGCCGAGAAGGCGCCGAAGCCGATGAACAGCGGGCCGTTGGCGGCCATCCCGGTCGGTAGCGTGTGACAGGCGGCGCACTGGAAAGGCGCGTCCAGCAGCCCGCGCGTGTAGGCCGTCAGGCCGCGCACTGCATTGCCAACGCCGAGCGACTGCCCGGCGATCGCGAAACGGCCGGAGGTGTAGTGATTCGGCAGCGGCAGGGCGGTCGGCAGGCTGTTATCCAGATTGCGAAAGGGGTTGGGCGGGAAGTGGATGGTCGCCAGGAACTCCTTGAATGCCTGCATCTCGGCGGCGGTCAGTGGTGCGTCGGCGCCGAGCAGGCCGGGGAAGGCCGGATTGAAGGCCTCGATGCCGGTCCGGTCGCCACGCCAGTGGAAGGGTTCGTGGCCGATGATGTCCTGCATCGTCTGGGTCGTCATCGGACCCTTCATCGCGTGAAAGTCCTCGCAGGCGCGGCCGAGCCGGGTGACGCAGTTCTGGTCGAAAGGCGCCGGCGCGTGGGACGGATCACCGAGGTCCCAGGCGAGCCGGTCGATGCGGGCATCGACGTGACAGGA
>JBGTIE010000701.1:0-5418 GCA_041745855.1 Lysobacterales bacterium
CGGCGCGTTCGGCGATCAGCGTGGTCTGCTCGGCCGGCTTGGCCAGCACCGGGTTGCCGGCGACCAGCGCAGCGGCAACCTGGCCGGTGAAGATTGCCAGCGGAAAGTTCCACGGGCTGATGCACACGAACGGTCCGCGGCCGTGCAGGCTGAGGTGGTTGGACTCGCCGGTGGGCCCCGGCAGGCTTTCCGGCGAACCGAACAAGCGACGTCCCTGGGCGGCATAGTAACGACAGAAATCGACCGCCTCGCGCACCTCGGCGATGCCGTCGGCCAAGGTCTTGCCGGCCTCCCTGGTGGTCAGCGCAATCAGCTCGCCATATTGGGCTTCCATCAGCTCGGCGACGCGTTCGAGCATCTGCGCGCGCAGTTCCACCGGCTGCGCATCCCACTCGACCTGCACCTTGCTCGCCGCGGCCAGTGCCTGTTCGACCTGCTCGGGCGTGGTGGACTGCCAGCTTCCCAGGGTCTGGCGGCGGTCGGCCGGGTTTGTCACCGTGACCGCATCGCCGGCGGCCGAATCACTCGCCAGCAGCGGCCCGACCTTGAGATTTCCCAACGGCGTGCGGGCGATCCCGTCGGCCAACGCGGCCAGTTCCAGATCGGAGGCCACGTTCACGCCACGTGAGTTCAGCCGCCGGCTGCCATAGACGTTGACCGGCAAAGGAATCTTCGGATGCGGCTTCGGCTCGGTCTTGCGCGCCTGCTCGACCGGGTCGGCGATCAGCTCCTCGATCGGCAGGGCTTCGTCGACGATCCGGTTCACGAACGAGGTATTGGCGCCGTTCTCCAGCAGCCGCCGCACCAGATAGGGCAGCAGATCCTCGTGACTGCCGACCGGCGCATAGACCCGGCACGGGCTGCGCAGCTTGTCGGCGCCGATGACCTCGGCATACAGATCGCCGCCCATGCCGTGCAGACGCTGGAACTCGAAAGCCACGCCGGCGTTGCTGGCGTGATGCCACAGCGCGGCAATGGTGTGGGCGTTGTGGGTCGCGAACTGGGGATAGAAGGCATCGCCATAGGCAAGCAAGCGCCGGGCGCAGGCCAGATAGCTCAGATCCGTGTTGTGCTTGCGTGTGAA
The DNA here is from genome assembly GCA_041745855.1 of Lysobacterales bacterium. Classification (GTDB taxonomy): domain Bacteria; phylum Pseudomonadota; class Gammaproteobacteria; order Xanthomonadales; family SZUA-5; genus JAWLAT01. Next base: position 1,085 of record JBGTIE010000701.1, read on the forward strand.
TACCGGATAGCCGACCAGCCCCTCGATCTGGGCCCGCTTGATCTCGGTGTCCCAGTAGGCGCCCTTGACCAGCCGCACATTGAGTCGGGAGCCAACTTCCCGAGCCAGCTCGGCGAGCCAGTCGATGACCGCGATGGCGCGCTTCTGGTAGGCCTGCACGGCCAGCCCGAAACCGTTCCAGCCGGCCAGCGAGGGATCGCGGAAGACCGCGGCCACGACCTCCAGCGAAAGCTCCAGCCGGTCCGCCTCCTCGGCGTCGATGGTCATCGGAATCTGCTGCGCCTTCGCCGCCTGGGCCAGGCTGAGCACGCGCGGCACCAGCTCGTTCAGCACCCGCTCGCGCTTGGCCTTTTCGTAGCGGGGATGCAGGGCCGACAACTTGACCGAGATGCTTGGCGCGGCGTGGATGTCCGGATGCGGGCCGGACTTGCCGATCGCCATGATCGCGTCGTGATAGGACTTCAGGTAGCGCTGCGCGTCGGCGTCGGTCAGCGCCGCCTCGCCGAGCATATCGAAGGAATGCCGATAGCCGCGATGTTCCTTGCTCGCCGCCCGTTCCAGTGCCTCCTTGATGGTCCGGCCCATGACGAACTGATGACCCATGATGCGCATGGCCTGACGGACCGCCAGGCGCACCACCGGTTCCCCGCTGCGCCCGAGCAGCCGCTTGAAGGCACCGGAGAAATTGCGCTTGGTGTCCTCGCTCAGCGACACCAGCTTGCCGGTCAGCATCAAGCCCCAGGTGCCGGCATTCACGAACAGCGACGAGCTCTTGCCCGAATGCGACTGCCAGTTGGCATCGGCCAGCTTGTCGCGGATCAGCTCATCGGCGGTGTCGGCATCCGGAATGCGCAGCAGCGCCTCGGCCACGCACATCAGCAGCACGCCTTCCTCGCTCGACAGATCGTACTCGCGCATGAAGGACTCGACTGCGCTTTGCTCCGGCGCCCGCGCCCGCACCCGCTTGACCAGATCGGCCGCCAGCGCGGCGATCTTCGCCCGCAGTTCCGGATCGGCCTCGGCAATGCGGATCAGATCGGAAACCACCTCGGCTTCGTCGCGCAGCCAGCTTTGGGCAATGCGGCGGAAAGCGGGGTCGTCGACGGGGCCGGCGGAAAAACGCAGCGCGCAAGCAGTAGCGGTCATGGATGCTCGTGTCGGATAGGGGTGAAGTCAGGCGATGGCGCCTGAATTGCGTAGTGTACAAGGGTGCCGAAGCCGCGCGGAGCAAGAGCGCCGCAGAGCCGATTCAAATGCAGTGATGTGAAGTCGGAATCGGGGTCGGGGTCGGGGTCGGAATCGGTATCGCTATCGAAATCGGGTTCGGTGTACCGGGCAGCCATCGAGTACGTCAGCTGAGCGCAACGCCGAACTCGTCCGGATCGTGGCGTTGCTCAAGAAGCTGGGGCAGCGTCGCTACACGGTTCGCGACGAGGCCGGGTACGTCCCGTAACGAATCGATGCCGATGCCAATGCCGACCCCGATTCCGATTCCGACCCCGACCCCGACCCCGAGAGGATCAAAAGCCTCAGCCCCGCAGGCGGGCCGGCTACGACGCAACGTAGCACCGCCCTGTCCTGTAGAAAAGCCAGGAGCATCCAAAGCGGCGCAGAGCGCCGCACTCCAAAGAGCGCCGCTGAGCCCGATCGGATCTAGTTTGGGCCAGCCCATGCCTTTCGCCGATCGGCCACAACGGCCTACTTTGACTCCGCCGGCCCGTCGGCTTGCCCTTCGCCCGGCACCACCTTGCCGCCCTCCGGCAACACCAGATCGAAGGGGATCTCGTCGGGCCCCACGGTGCCGCCGGAGATGATGAAGGTCATCGCCTGGTCGACGGTCCAGCCGGTGTCGCGGATCAGTTCCAGCGGCACGATCTCCAGATAGCCGGAGGTCGGGTTGGGCGTCGTCGGCACGTACACGGCGGCGACCTCGCGGCCGCTGTGGATGTCGCGGAAGACCTTGGTCACCAGACCGACCGTGAGCATCTGCTCGGAAGGGAATGGGATCAGCACGACCCGTTGACCCGAGGCGGGCTTGGTCTGCAACGCCGCCAGCGTCTTGCGGATCGCGCCATGCACCTGGGCGATGATCGGCAGTCGATCAAGGGTCCGGTCCACCAGCTCCAGCGCGCGCTTGCCGACCATCCGCGAGGCCATCCAGCCCACCCCGTAGACCAGCGCCAGTACCAGCAGCACGCCGAGTACGCCGGTGAAGATCGAGTCACGCAGCAGCGACGCGAGTTGCGGCAGCAAGGGATCGACCATCCGCGCGAGCGCGCCGATGAACGGGGAACCCAGTCCGACCAGCCAGCGCCAGATCCAGCTGAACACGAGCAATGTCAGGCCGACCGGCAGCAGGGTCAGCGCGCCGGTGATCAGATAGCGTTTGAGGTGGGGAACGCGCATATGGGCATCGCCTGGGTGCGAGTCAAACGGATCTTTTGGTGCATCAGTGTAGTAGCGAGGGCACAGGGCACAGGGCTCAGGGCCCAGTCCGGCGCCAAAGTTCAACGCGAGTTTGAAAACCTGGTGGTCCGTCCCAATGGCTCAAGCCAGCTTCGAAGCGGCTCTTGATCTGCTGGGCCCTGGGCCCTGTGCCCTAGGCCCTGGGCCCTGGACGCATTCAGACAGTCTTTGCCTCTCAACCACATAGGCTGAATCATCTACCACGCCGCGGCAAGTTTGCTACCCTGCTGCTTTCGATGCAGGACGCTTTGCGCAGTCATCACAACGATGAGCCGGACTCCCGACATCGCCGTCCGAGAACTCTGCCTGGCGCTGCCCGAGGCCGAGGAATTCCTCTCGCGTGGCGCACCCAACTACCGCGTCCGCGGCAGCAAGGTGTTTGCCATCTACGTGCTCAATCAACACGGCGACGGCCGCGTGGCGCTGTGGTTGATCGCGGCCGAGGGGGTGCAGGCGCAATGGACGGGGATCGACGCGGACAATTATTTCGTGCCGCCCTACGTGGGTCCGAGCGGCTGGCTGGGCGTGCGGCTGGATCGGGGACTGGACTGGTCGGAGATCAGCCAGCGGGTGTTCGAGGCGTGGCAGCAAGTCGCGTCGGCGCGGCTGTTGGAATTGGCCGAAGCGGCCCCGACCGTCGCGCCGCCGGATACCGCGCTCCAGCCGGAACAGATCGACCCGCTCCAGTCCGAGCGGGCGCTGGAAGTGATCGCGCAGCTGCGCAAGTTCTGTCTGGCGCTGCCGGAGACCAGTGAAGGGCTGCAATTCGGCTGCCCGCTCTGGCGCGCCGGCAAGAAGGGCTTTGCCAGCATCCACGCCTACGAAGGCCCGCTGCTGCTGTCCTGCTGGGTCGGCTTCGAACGGCAGGCGATGATGACCGACGATCCACGCTACCGCATCCCGCCCTACACCGGCCAGCACGGCTGGATCACACTCGATGTCAGCGAGCATGCCGACTGGGACGAGATCGAACCGCTGCTGCTGGAGAGCTATCGGCACTTCGCGCTGAAACGGATGCTGGCGCGGTTGGGGTAGTTTGGGCAGCTCCGTGGAGTTGATGAAAGAGCAGGTCAAGAGCATTCAACACAAAGGACACAAAGGACACAAAGGAAAAGCTTTTGAAACGGAAGGTGCGCGGACATCGGTCCAATGCGCGTGTCCGTGCATTGCGGCCGTACCAACTGGTTCTGCTTTGCTCTCCTTTGTGTCCTTTGTGATGTCCTTTGTGTCCTTTGTGTAACCGCGTTTGCTCTTGTTGTTGGCACGGGCTCGCGCGATGGCGTGACTCACGTCTGGCCGGATCCACAATCGGCGTAGTCCGCCACATTCAGGCCCAGGTGGATGTCGCGGTGGATCTGCCAGCCGCCATCGGCACTACCTTCGGGTTGGGTCAGGCCTTTGCCGCCGCGGGGTGCCTTGCGCGCGGGTTCGCCGGCCATGTGCGGATCATCGGCGAACAGCACATCGTCCAGATAGTAGGTGCAGTGGCCCGGTTCGATGACGTGCATGTGGATATGCTGCGGCACCGTGCTGCCCGGATAGGAACCGGGCCGGACCGTGTCGAAGCGGTAGTTTCCTTGCCCATCACTGACCGCCCAGCCGCGCAGGCGACCGTGCCGACGGGCCGCCGCACCAAGGCCATCGAGCGACGGATAGCTGCCCGCATGATCGGTCTGATAGGCGTAGATCTGAATGCCGGCAGCCGGCTCACCGGCGGCGCCAAGGACCCGGCCCTGCAAGCGCAGCCGCTCTCCCGGCTCGTCGTTCGCCGCCAGTTGCGTGCTCGTGCTGATGTGCGCTGGTCGGCCATCGTAGACTGCCTCGCAACCGTCGCAAGCCCCGAGGACCGGCGGCGTATCGGCCGGAAG
>JBGTIE010000702.1:0-16124 GCA_041745855.1 Lysobacterales bacterium
CGAGAACCTGCATCACGATTTTGGCCCTGCCGACCCAGTGGAGGCCATCAAGTTCAGGATGGAGCAAAAAGGGTTGACCGCGCGAGATCTGGAACCGTACATCGGTCCGAGCGGGCGGGTGTCGGAGGTATTGAACCGCAAGCGGCCACTCAGTCTGCGGATGGTCAAGCGACTGCACGACGGGCTGAAGATACCTTGCGAGAGTTTGCTCACCGAGGTAGCTTGACTCAACCCGAGCGGACGAATCCGTGCACTTGCAGGCGTCCCACCAGCACCACGTCGCCAAACGAAGCCCTCTCCGCGGCCGGTTCACCCGGCGCGATGTGCGGCCCGTGCCCGATCGCATAGCCCAGCTCCCCGAACCATTCGAGGGCGGCGACTTTGACGATGGATTCGTTGAGGGTCATAAAATGGGCTTTAACAAGCAAGCCATTGATGTTGAACGGTTTTCTAGGTGATGCCACGGGGTCACATGGGTTGCGCTCAAATAAGACCAGGCCAGGGTAGCTTCCATCGACGATGGATTCATTCAGTTGCATCGTGCCTTTCCTGCTCTCGTGCCGATGCCAAAGGGGCATCCAGCAACCCTCGAATCCCGGCAACCACTTCACTCAAAGACGGCGCATCCAGACGATTCTTGCTAAGGAAGGCCTGCCATTGCGCCTGCTTTGTAACATCCCGCACGAATGCGTCGCTCAGGCCCGTTGGCCAGCCATCAGGCAGCGGCGTTCTCCGACGCGCAAACGTAGCCGCAATGGCCGCGTCCACCTGCGGCAGGGATACGACACCATTCCGAGACAGCGCATACAGATCGAAGTAATCCTTCATGCGACTGTTGCGCAACCCCAGCAACACGATGGCGTGAAACTTCTCGGCGATCACGGTTTCCGCAGCATAGGCACGCAACCGAGGGCGTGGCAAGTCGAGCAGACTGGGGTAATCCAGCCATGTTGCTGGTGGCACCACAGCGTCACCAATTCCGACATCAACTTGAACCCGCAACCGGGCGGCGCCGAGCGTGGCATCCAGGCTTACGCGCCGGCCACCGTAGGCGTCTTCGGCGCGAATGGGTTCCACGCGCACCGTATTGGCCAGGTACACCATCGCATCAGGCGCAACCGCCACGGTGCAGACCTCGGCAAACAGCGTTGCCAATGATGTTTCGGATAGATCACCCAAACCCAGGAGGTCGGCGTCGCGGGTCGGACGCAAGTCATCGCCGAGCCACGCCAGCATGAGCAAGGCCCCTTTCAGAACGAAACGATCCACGTGCGGTGAGCGTGACAGCCGATACAGGAATCGCTCCACCGCGTAGCGGGTCAGCACCAGATTCGGGTCGGTGTTGATCGCTCTGGCGTGCCGCGCCAGGCGCGTTTGAACTGAACGCGCCAGACCGTCACGTGCACTGCTCACGCCAGCAGTCCTTCGAGATAGGGCTGAATCACTCGTTGCACGCGGCAGATGCGCGCGTAGCGATCCAGTTCATCCAGCTGCAGTCGCCGCGTTCGCCATGCTTCGCGCAGCGCTTCCAACGCGACATCAATGCCGATCTTGCGACGGTACTTGAAGCAATCGGCCACTGTCTTGGCGACGTTGTAGACCCGCACGGTCTGACCTTCGACTAGATGCGGTTCGATACCCTCGGTCAGCGCCGCCCCCGAGTAGCGAAGCACACGAAGTGGCGGGTAGGTGAGGGCAGGGCGATGCGCCCGGCGGTCGATCGCGATCCATACATCGGCGGGAAGCTGTGCGCCCAGGCCATGGAACTGCAGGGCACTGAGCAGGCAAATGGTCCCCTGCGGCACCGCCGCGCATGCCAGCACGAGGCCGTGGTGCTCGGTAAAGGGCTGCTCAGGCAGCCGGTAGAGTCCACGCATCACGCGTTCAAGTTGCCCGGCCTCGACCAGCCGGGTCAGCGCCTGACGATGAATGCCTGCCGCAGCAATCTCGCGCGCCGTCACTCCCTGGGGACGACGCGCCAGACGCAGCACCTTGGCATGATGTGTGGTACCGGGCATGTGGCAAATACTAGCCTGAGGATCATATCTGTCAAGGATTAGCCACAGCGTTGCGACTCTGCTCGTCGCCGCCTGCGCCGGCGGCATGCATGTAACAAAGCCTGTCTGCAGACCAACGCGGAAGCCGGTTCTCGGCTCTCGTCTGGGTGCGCAGGGTGTGGGACTTGGAAGTAGCGCGGTTCCGGCGCGCGTGAGGCCACGGTTTTTGCACGAGTGTCGTTCGCGCCGGCGGCCGCGTCCCTACTCGGAGCGCCAGCACGGGTGGAACCCGCATTTGTCTGTGGCTTGAACAACTCCGAGATGACGTTCGTTTCGAGAACAATTATCAGCCGAAGTCAGGCCATGCTGAGGGGCGGCGCTCGATATTCGTTGCGCGTCTGAACGCCAACAAGCTATGAACGGGTGATTCCATGTCAGCCGATTCCTACGCGAACTGCCGGCAAAGTCTGACGAACATTGCAGCCATCGGCCTACAGACAGCGCCTGCATCCCGCGCCAGGCTGTCCGCATAACCACCGCCCGCTCCGCCATCGCCCCGCCCCAGCCTTGAAGTTTCATGAACCTGCTACTGCGGCCGCCGATCATCGCGTCGTGGCGCGGTCTGCTCCCGTTTGCCGGATCAACGTAGAGCAAACTACGCCTTCACCATCAAACGGTCCGCGGACCGCACCACGACGCGCCCTCGACGGCCTCGCTACGCACGTTCATGAAACTTCCAGGCTTGATCACCCGGCTACTACCACGTCGTGACGCGATGTGTACGCCGATCGTTCCTGTGCGGGTTCAACCAGCTCACCAGCCGCAGCTTCGATCATCGACGTGGCTGGGTCGTGGCGCGGATGAAGGAGCTGAGCGAGATCTTCGCGGTGCGGGTGCTGGCCTTCTCGGCGATGAGCCCATATGGAGTGCGGTAGCTTGCTACCGCTCTGCTCTTGGCAGCTTGCTGCCGCTCTTGGTTATCGCAAACTGCCGAGCGACGGAACCGGCTCTACCCGCGCGCCGACATGAATGAGTTCGAGCAAGAAGACCGCATCAAGGCCTGGCTGGTGCAGGAAGGGAAGGGTGCCAACATACGGGAACGGCTGGCCTCAGTGACCGAGTTCATGAATAGCCCGGCGCCATGTACAAACTGGGCGGAGTCGAGAAGAGCATCCAAAGCGACGCGGAGCGTCGCAGTCCAAAGTTGCGCAACGCCGTTCATGGCGCGCAGCGCCTTTGGAGTGCGGTGCTCTGCACCGCTTTGGATTCGTTCGAACCCAAGAGCCACTAACCCCTCGTACGCACCGTAAGCCGGTACTAGTCGACTGGACCGGTCGCCAGATGCATCCAGGCAAGCGCGGCAAGATCGATCCCGAGCGACCAAGGATCCTCAACCGCCTCGGCCTGACCGACCGCAGTTGGACCACCCAGGTCAAGGCGACGGAGAGCGAGTTCTACCGAGCCATCGGCGCGGCCGAATCGCTGATCGACTACGCGAAGCAGATCGGGCAGCACTGGATGCAGGGCATTGGGGTCGCGCGCGAACTCTGCAAGATGAGACCGAAGCCGGGTTGATCTGCCCGGAAGCCCGTGGAAACCGCCGCCAGCCGATCGGTTGGCGGGCAGGCGTGGGGGAAAACTGGTTCGAACCAGTGAAAACGCATGGATGGCGCCGCTCGAGCCCCGCAACCCCCTCAACTGACCAACGTCACCGCCGATGCCGCCCAATCGTCGCCGCGGCGGCGGCCAACCCAGAAAAGTTCGCCTGTCCCGCTGCTTCCCTGCTTCCGCCCGTTGCTTCCGCCCGTCAGTTCGTGGGGTTTGCACTCACGAGTGAGCCCCCCGCGAAGCGGCTTGGATGAGGACACGCAAAGCCTGGTTGACTGCCTCAGCGTTCGGAAATGCCTTTGCTACCTCCGGCTCAAGGAGCACAAGGTTCGTTCCTTGACTGTACTGGTTGAAGTATTTGCCACGAACACCTTCGCCGAGGTCCTCGCGCCGGTATTCAGCCCGCAACGTGTCCGCGGCACTAACCTTCTTCATGGATTCTGCGTTCATGTGGGGTCGCCTCTCTGGCGCTGATGATACGGATACCTTGCTCGAACTCGATGTGAGCTACGACGATGACGCGCCGCAAGCTGGACATGCCGAAAGTCAGCCATCGTTCTTCGCCTTCCGAATGGGCCGGGTCTGGGAAGGTGTAAGCCAGTGGATCGCCGAACAAAGAGGCGGCTTCCTCAAAGCTAACGCCATGCTTCTTGGCATTGGCAGCAGCTTTGGCGCGGTCCCAATCGAAGATCATGACTCGAAGTATAGCCGTTGCTATCACCGCGGGAGATCGCCGTGCACGCGCAACCAGCATCCGGAGCGTGGGAAGCCATCATTCCTGGCGATGAAAAGCCAGGCTTCCACGGGTTCTGAGGCCGCCCGTGTGAACCCGGTCCTTGGAGCCAACCAACAGACGGACGCCATCGCACCTCGACCCCACGTCAGCCGATTCCTACGCCAACTGCAGGAAAAGTCTGACGAACATTGCAGCCATCGGCTTACAGACAACGACGCCATGCCGCGCCAAGCTGTACGCATGACCACCGCACGTTCCGCCATCGCCCCGCCCCAGCCTGGAAGTTTCACAAACCTGCTACTGCGGCCGCCGATCATCACGTCGTGGCACGGTCTGCTCCCGTTTGCCGGATCAACGTAGAGCAAACTACGCCTTCACCGTCAAACAGTCCGCGGACCGCACCACGACGCGCCCTCGACGACCTCGCTACGCAGGTTCATGAAACTTCCAGGCTTGATCACCCGGCTACTACCACGTCGTGACGCGCTGCGTACGGCGGTCGTTCCTGTGCGGCTTCGATCAGCTCACCGGGCGAAGCTTTGATCATCGACGTGGCTGGGTCGTGGCGCGGATGAAGGAACTGGGCGAAATCTTTGCGGTGCGGGTGCTGGCGTTTTCGGCGATGAGCAATCATCTGCATCTGGCACTGCAGTTCGACCCGGAGTGGGTCGAGACCTGGACCGATCGCGAAGTCGCCGAGCGCTGGAACCGGCTCTACCAGCGCGCCGACAAGAACGAGGCGGAGCAGGAAGAGCGCATCAAGGCCTGGTTGGTGCAGGAAGGGAAGGTCGCCAACATGCGCGAGCGACTGGCCTCGGTCAGCGAGTTCATGAAGAATCTCGCCGAACCCATCGCCCGTGCCGCGAACGTTGAGGATGGCTGCACCGGCCACTTCTGGGAAGGCCGCTTCAAGTGTCAGCGACTGCTGGACGAAGCCGCCGTGCTGTCGGCGATGGTCTATGTCGACTTGAATCCGGTTCGCGCCGCGATGGCACAGGACCTGGAGGACAGCGACTTCACTTCGATCCAGCAGCGCATCCGCGAGACTGCACGAAAACTCGGCAGTGGCGGCGAGCAACTCGGCCCGGTCGCCGGCGTTCCGGGAAAGTGCTCGCTATCGGTCAGCATCGCCCAGTACCTGAACCTGGTCGACTGGACCGGACGGGCGATGCATCCCAACAAGCGCGGCAGAATCAATCCCGAGCGCCCGCTGATCCTCGATCGCCTCAGCCTCACCGACCGCAGCTGGACCACGCAGGTCAAGGCGACCGAGAGCGAGTACTACCGAGCCATCGGCGCGGCGGAGTCGCTGATCGACTATGCCAAGCAGATCGGCCAGCACTGGATGCAGGGCATCGGCGTGGCGCGCGAACTCTGCAAGATGAGACCAAAGCCGGGATGAGCGGCCCGGAAGCCCCTCGAAACCTCCGCCAGCCGACCGCTTGACGGGCAGGCGTGGGGGAATTTCGGCTCGAACCGGCGAAAAGTACTTTATGGAGCACTTCGCGCCCCGAGTCCCCTTCAGACGACCAACATCGCCGTCGAAACCGCCCGAACGCCGCGGCCTCCGAGGTCAACCCGGGAAAGTTCGCCTGTCCTTCTGCGATGCTTTTCCCCGCGAACGCCGCGGGCTCCGAGGTCAACCCGGGAAAGTTCGCCTGTCCTTCTCCTTCTCGCGGATGAAGGAGCTGGGCGAGATCTTCGCGGTGCGGGTGCTGGCCTTCTCGGCGATGAGCAATCATTTGCATCTGGCCCTGCAGTTCAACCCGGAGTGGGTCGAGGCCTGGACCGATCGCGAAGTTGCCGAGCGCTGGAACCGGCTCTACCAGCGCGCCGACATGAACGAGGCCGAGCAGGAAGACCGCATCAAGGGTTGGTTGGTGCAGGAAGGGAAGGTTGCCAACATGCGCGAGCGACTGGCCTCGGTCAGCGAGTTCATGAAGAACCTCGCCGAGCCGATCGCGCGTGCGGCCAACGTTGAGGATGGCTGCACTGGACACTTCTGGGAAGGCCGATTCAAGTGTCAGCGACTGTTGGACGAAGCCGCAGTGTTGTCGGCGATGGTCTACGTTGACCTCAATCCGGTCCGCGCAGCGATGGCGCAGGACCTGGAAGACAGCGATTTCACTTCGATCCAGCAGCGCATTCGCGATACCGCGCGAAAGCTCGGCAGCGGCGGCGACCAACTTGGGCCGGTCGCGGGTGTTCCGGGCAAGTGCGCACTATCGATCAGCATCGCCCAGTACCTGAACCTGGTCGACTGGACCGGTCGCGAGATGCATCCAGGCAAGCGCGGCAGGATCGATCCCGAGCGGCCTCGCATTCTCGACCGACTCGGTGTGACTGACCGCAGCTGGACGACACAGGTCAAGGCCACCGAGAGTGAGTTCTACCGAGCCATCGGCGCTGCGGAATCGCTGATCGAGTACGCCAAGCAGATTGGGCAGCACTGGATGCAAGGGATCGGGGTGGCCCGAGAACTCTGCAAGATGAAACCGAAACCTGGCTGAGCGGCCCGGAAGCCCCTCGTATCTTCCGCCAGCCGAACGGTTGGCGGGCAGCCGTGGGTGAATTTCGGCTCGAACCGACGAAAAGTAGTTTGATGGCGCACTTCGAGCCCCGAGTCCCCTTCAGACGACCAACATCACCGTCGAAACCGCCCGAACGCCGCGGCCTCCGAGGTCAACCCGGGAAAGTTCGCCTGTCCTTCTGCTCCGCGCGAGCTTCGGGGGCACGGAGGCTGACCTAGGAAAGTTCGCCTGTCCAGGTGCTTCGTCGGTGCTTCATCCGTTCTTCCTCTTGTACATCGCTCACCTGGCACGTCAGTGAATACGGCGCCATTGTCGTCTCATCCAGGCCGCTTTTCTAGGGGTTTCGCAGGGTTTCCTAAGCGGCTTGCACGCTGCTCGCCGGTGCTCCGAACGTCAATCGACACCTTGGTTCTCACCGAAGCCAATCTTTACTGATTCCCCAGAGACTATCGATCCGTCCGCGTTTATTGAGTTTCCTTCAATCGCTTGCGTGCCAAGCCTGCTGAATTTATTCGCAAAGCTATGCGAGTTGCTGCCCGCAAAACAAAGCCCTACGGCCCTATTCTCTGCAGATAACAGTACTGAACCAGAGTCACCCGGTCTCAGCATGAACGTCATCTGAATTTGATCGCTGAATACTCGTGTACCTCCCGGATAGCCACCCACTCTCACTGAGGCGGTTGTAGAAAGAATCCTTCCGGTCGTTGCCCTCGAAGTGCGACCGCACTTCTTAACCGACATTCCATTTGACGGGTTCGCGGTGCCCCTGATGGTGTTTCCCCAGCAACGCAAAACATAAGAAAGTTGATTTGGCTGGTCAGCTCTGACGATCGCCGCATCGAGATATTGGTTCAACGCCCACCAATGAAGCATGCCAATTCTGTCCCGAGGAATGCTCCCTCCATCACCTTGCCCAGGCTGAACTTGCACTGAGCCACCGCTGGCGCGCCCGCCATGAGCAACGTGCCAATTCGTTAAAAAGAAGCCCTCACGGCCGTTTACCGTTACCTTGGCGCCTAGAGTTCCCGATCCGCCAAGGTTGTACACGCTAGTGCTGTTGCCTCCTTCCGCGGGACGGCGCTTGTCTGTGTAGCTTAATGCGCGAATTTCATCGGTTTCTACGAGTTCCACAATTACGTCTCCCCCGCCGGCGTCTTCATCGAGTGACAGAGAGGCTGGCACCATCTGGCTAATCGGGAGATCTTCCTCGGCCGATAAAATAACAAGGGCCAGTTGTCTTGCCATATCGTAGACGCCCACTTGCAGGTGGAAACCTTCATCTCCATCGAGATCGATGGTTTCGGCGCCGGGCACTACAGAAACAAAAGCAACGTTCGGATTCTCGAACAACCGGGTTTCATACGCGTCCAAAACTTTTCGGGCATACTCAATCGTTGTCATATCGTTCTCCCATTAATGTTCGATTGAAGTCGGGTTATTCTACTAGTCAGTGGAAAGCCGCGACCCGGTGTTCGAATCATTGGGTCGCTGCAAGTAATGAACTAGTTTTCGCTTCTCCACCGCATTAAATTGTTGAAGAGGGGTTGCGTGATTCTTGTTCCAGAGTTATTAGCTGAGCTTCCGTAGGCGTGCACAGTGTGTATGCACTGACCACAATTGGCGCGAGATGTGAATACACCGGAGCCACTGTTTCCACCCACGGTGTCAGTTTGGTAATACGTGCGTAGACTGGAGTTCGCGCGAACTTGGTCTGCGTGACCCCACTGTTCGAGAGCCTTGTCGAATGGGTAGCTCGATATAGTCGCACCGGTGCCAACAAGGGTAGCTGATTGCCACCAGAACCCCATCCATCCCGTCCGAGTACCAATATCACAATTCAACTTGATTGCGCCAAAATCGTAATTCGGGTTTCGGTCTCTCGTCCAGCCAACAACGCTGTAGAGCTTTCGAGCCATGCAGCTGCCAAATGGAGAGGAGCTTCCATTTTTTCCGGGGTACACTCGGGCCCAACGATACCAAGTTCCGCCTGAGCCACCAGAGTGAACACAGTGTCCGGCGGTGATAACCGTGTCCTTACTGATCATGGCGCCGGAACATTTCCCGCTAGGCAGCTCGACGAGTACCTGCGCGCTGTATGGAAACGAAGCTGTGTTTGCGACTTTCTTTCGATCGTCAGTTCCGATTATGACTTCAGGCTCAAAGTTCCCGGGCGATATGGGTGGCAGTGCAATCAGACGCATATATTCTTCATCACTTCCCTGTAATCGGTCAATTTGCTCCGATACGCCGGAGCCCTCGTGGCCTGGAGAAAATGTTTCTTGAAATTCGTCGAGGTCGAGTACGTACATGACCCCATCAGAAGAGATGCCTGTGTATTCAGCAATCTCCTTAATGTCTATTTCCTCGCCAAAGGCAGTGAGGCTTGCGAAAGTGAAAATGGCGGTAGCGATCATATTGCGGATGCGATAGGACATCGTGCTCTCCATTCATCTGTGATTTAGGTTGTCCGGATAAGGAACGCGCGTATGCGTACCGTTTCCTGGTTGCATTCTGGATCGTCTAGGTGTTCTCACATATTCGCGCCATGACCCTGCCGGCATTGGGGACCGGGTCTCCTTAGGTGTCTCCCATCTTGGAGTGTCACGTTAGGGCCACTTCTCTCACCTGCGGAGGAAGAAATCTTGGAAAGTCTGACACCGGTCCTCATGTGCTCTACACTTACGCTAGTGTCACAAGAGTGCATAATCTCTCACCCCAACAGCGACTTGTGATGTGAGCAGCCGGAGGCCCACACCCCTTGCGCCAGCGCGCGCCACATGGTCGGTCGGCCCCGTGGCGAGGCTGAAAGGGACCGGCGGCACGGTCCGACTCGGAGAGAATCGGTCCGTAGGAGTGCTCTTTACCTGCGGAGCCCGATCGCTAGCGTGCTGGCGCATGGTCCGATCTCGTGGACTTGTTCGGTCGCCAGTGCACGCGATGGTCCACGTCAATCTAAACCCGGATGCGCGCCGCGCGTCACGGAACTTGGGAAAGTGGGCTACCCCTTGCTTCAGCAGCGTATCCGCGAGAATGCACTGAAGCTCGGCAGCAGTGGGGCCGCCGCGGGCCGGTTGCCGAAGTCCCGGGCTGGTGCTCGCTATCGATCAGCATCGCTCAGTACCTGAACCTGGTCGACTGGACCGGCAGAAACGATGCTTCCGAACAAGCACAAGGACGGCAGAATCGATTCCGAACGGCCTCGCATTCTCGATCGACTCGGCCTGACTGGGCGCAGCTGGACCACTCAGGTCAAGGCGACGGAGGGTGAGTTCTACCGAGCCATCGGCGCGGGGGAATTGCTGATCGACTATGCTAGGCAGATCGGCCAGCACTGGATGCACCGCTTTCGCGCCTAGGTCAACGCTGGCGTGGTCGCCGACTTCGCGAGCTAGTTGGCGCTCTTGAGCCGGTGTGGGAGCCCTATCCTGCGCTCGCTGTGGCGCTTCCCATTGACGCGACTTAGTTCCCCCATAGCTGGCCAGGCTTTCCACCACTGCGAGCGATTCAGGAGTCCTGAATGCTTATGGCGCCAGTACGTCACGGTTGCTCCAACGTTGCTCCGCCCCGCATTCGGACGTCAGACGTCGCCAGGCGGTCTGCGCCTCTTAGTTCCCGTATAGCCGCCCTCTATTTCGATAGGCCACTCCGTCGATCAGTTCCTTCGCAACAATGAAACCCTACCGCCAGCGTTCGTCAAGAAGTGCACCAAGCATCTTCAGAGTTTAGGCCTAAGCAGCGGGAACACATCCTACTAGTGCCCTCAGAGGCCCTGATCTCTCACTTCGGTGCAAAGTTCCTCTTCGCGTTGATGGGTACGCAGATCGAGAACTGGGGTCTCGGTCTGACCGAGGTGGCCACCAAGCATTCGTCCAGGGATGGATACCAGTTCGTGACGCAGATGGTTCAATCACCAAGTTCGCCAATCGCCAGCTGTTCCACCGCGCGAACGGTCATTCCCTCGCGGGACAAGCACAAGGCACTGATTGCCGCTCGACCTGGGGATCAAGTGGTCTTGTGCCCACCCTCAAACCCAATCCGCACACAACAACTCCGCCTGCGCCAGCACAGTCTTCACTGCTTCCTCCTGCAGATCCGGCGGATAGCCGTGCCGGTTGAGGATGCGCTTGACCATCACCTTGATCCTGGCGCGGGCGCTTTCGCGGAGGGTCCAGTCGATGGTGACGCTCTTCCGGACCTGGGTGATCAGTTCTGCGGCGATCACCTTGAGCTTGTCGTCGCCCATGGCTTGCTTGGCGCTGTCGTTGGAGGCGAGGGCGTCGTAGAAGGCGATTTCGTCGTCGGTCAGGCCCAGGTCGATGCCGCGTTTGGTGGCGGTGTCCAGGTCCTTGGCGAGTTTGATCAGTTCTTCGATGACTTCCATCGTCGAGATGGCGCGGTTGTGAAAGGCGTTGCGGGTCTTCTTCAGTTTCGCGCTGAAGACGTGGGCCTGGACCACATTGCGCTTTGAGCGGACCTTGAGTTCATCCTTGAGGAGCTTCTCCAGCAGCTCGGCGGCGACGTTCTTGTGTTTGAGGCCGCGGACTTCGGCGAGGAACTGGTCGCTCAGGATGCTGATGTCGGGCTTGGCCAATCCGGCGGCGGTGAAGACGTCGATGACCTGGCCTTCGGTGCTGATGGCCTTGCTCACCAGTTGGCGGATTGCGGCGTCGATCTGCTCGGGTGTCTTCCGGTTCTGGCTGCTCTGCTTGTTCAGCGCGGCTTGCAGGGCCTGGAAGAAGGACACGTCGTCGCGGATCGCGGTCGCTTCGTCGCTGGCGGCGCAGAGGGCGAAGGCGCGGGACAGCTCCATCACGACTTGCAGCCAGCGCTTCTTGCCGTCTTCCTGCTCGAGAATGTGCTGCTGGCCGGCGGGGATCAGCTGCAGGCGCTCGGTTGGCGTTCCCGTAGTCCACTTCACCCACGAGAAACCGTGCATCAACGAACAGGCGATGCCGTGCTTCTCCAGCATCACGGCGATTGCCTGTGCGGTATCGACGACCGGATTGCCCTGACCGCCGCTTTCGGTATAAGTCGCCAGCGCCTTCTTGAGCTGATCGGCCAGGCCGAGGTAGTCCACCACCAGCCCGCCGGGCTTGTCGCGGAAGACGCGGTTCACGCGGGCGATGGCCTGCATCAGGCCGTGGCCCTGCATCGGCTTGTCGGCATACATCGTGTGCAGGCACGGCGCGTCGAAGCCGGTCAGCCACATGTCGCGCACGATCACGATGCGGAAGGGGTCTTTGGCGTCCTTGAAGCGATTCGCCAGGCGGCGGCGCTTGTCCTTGCTGCGGATGTGCGGCTGCCAGTCGGGGCCATCGTCTGCGCTGCCAGTCATGACCACCTTGATCACGCAGGCTTTGGTCCTCTCGGCATCGGCGTCGTCGTCCCCGGCGCTGGCCCACTCGGGTCGCAGCTTGGTCAGCGCGTTGTAGAGGTCCACGCAGATGCGCCGGCTCATGCAGACGATCATAGCCTTGCCGTCCATCGCCTCCAGGCGCTTTTCGAAATGCGCCACCAGGTCGGCGGCAATCAGCGCGATGCGTTTCGGATCACCTACCAGTGCCTCCAGCGCGGCCCACTTGCTCTTGAGCTTCTCCTTCCTCGACAGCTCCTCGCCTTCGGTGATCTCCTCGAATTCCTCGTCGATCTTCGGCAGCTCGGCGGCGTTCAGGCTGAGCTTGGAGATGCGGCTCTCGTAGTAGATCGGCACCGTGGACTTGTCGGCGACGGCGCGCTGGATGTCGTAGATGGAAATGTAGTCGCCGAAGACCGCGCGGGTGTTCGCGTCGGTCTGCTCGATCGGCGTGCCGGTGAAGCCGATGAACGAGGCATTCGGCAGGGCATCGCGCAGATTGCTGGCAAAGCCGTAGGACATCTCGCCCTTTGCGTTCACCCGCCCGCCGAAGCCGTACTGGCTGCGATGCGCTTCATCCGCGATCACGACAATGTTCTGCCGCGCGCTCAGCTCCGGCATCGCCTCACCGCGCTCGGGCATGAACTTGTGGATGGTGGTAAAGACCACGCCGCCGCTGGCCCGGTTCAGCAGCTCGCGCAGATGCTCACGCCCGCTGGCTTGCACCGGCGTCTGACCGAGAATGTCCGCACAACGCTGAAACTGCCCAAAAAGCTGGTCGTCCAGATCGTTGCGATCGGTCAGCACCACCAGCGTCGGGTTGCGCATCAACGGATGCCGAACCACGCGCGCGGCGAAGAACAGCATCGAGAAACTCTTGCCGCTGCCCTGGGTGTGCCAGACCACGCCGGCGCGGCGGTCACCCGGTTTGCCGCCATGCATCCGGCCGGCCCAGTAGCTGCCCTTGTCCTCGCTCAGCGAACCATCGCTACCGGACATGCCGCTGGCACGCACGGTCTCCTCCACCGCCGCATTCACCGCGTGGAACTGGTGATAGCCGGCGATGATCTTGTGCAGCGCGCCCGAGTCCGGGTCTTCCTCGAAGACGATGAAATGCTGCAGCAGATCGAGGAAGCGCTGCCGCTCGAACACGCCGCGCACCAGCACCTCCAGTTCCAGCGCGGTATTCGGCGCATCGCCCTCGCCATCGATCGTGCGCCAGACCTTGAACCACTCCTGGTTCGCCGTCACCGAACCCATCCGCGCCTGCAAGCCATCACTCACCACCAGCGCCGCGTTGTAGTGCAGCAGCGCGGGAATCTGCGCCTTGTAGGTCTGCAGCTGCGCGTAGGCGCTCCAGATCGTCGCGTCCTCGTCCGCCGCATTCTTGAGCTCGATCAGACCCAGCGGAAGGCCGTTGACGAACACCACGATGTCCGGCCGCCGGTTGTGCTGACCCTCGATCACCGTGAACTGGTTCAGCGCCAGCCAGTCGTTCGCCTTGACCTCGCCGAAGTCCACCAGCCGCACATGATCGCCCGCGATGCTGCCATCGGGGCGCCGATACTCCACCGGCACACCATCGCGCAGCATCCGGTGAAAGGCGCGGTTGCTCTGCGTCAGCGAGGGCGTCCCCAAGCGCAGCAGCTTGCGCAAGGCCTCTTCCCGCGCATCCATCGGAATGGCCGGATTCAGCCGTTGGATGGCGCTGCGCAAGCGCCCCTGCAGCAAGATTTCCGAAAAGCTGCTTCGCTCCGCACCCACTTGCCCAGGCGCGATCGTCGGGCCATGTTCGAGCTGATAGCCGATGCTCTGGAACCAGTCCAGCGCGGCACTCTCAATGTCGCGCTCGTCCATGGCTGAACCTTCAGGCGGCTACGCGTGCGGCTACGTCCACGACAGGTTCGAATTCAACCCCACTGCAGGGGCGGAATCCTTCAGGCCACGGGGCCTGCATTCGGCACAGCACGCGGAACTGCAGCGGCGCGTCGCGATTGATGCGGTCCACCTGGATGTGCAAACCCTCGCTGCCAATCGTATCGAGCAGCGTCGATGCGTCTCGCGCAAGGTATCGTGGGACATAGCCAATCTTGACGCCGTCGGGCGTCGCCGCCGTGAACACCGCGACGGCGTCGCGATCGTACGGGTTGCTCGGCTCGCGCGACAGCTCAAACCGGTCGCCTGGCTGCAGCTCGCCGACACGCGCCCGCCCCTCATCGCTGAGCCAACGGATGCCATGCAGAAAGAAAACATGATTCAAACGGCCGTCGCCGTCCGGTGTCGGACACGGAAAAACCTCAAGCGAATCGGTTTGCCGCGGCCCCTCGCTGACCGCAAGAATCGCAATCGGATCGGGGTTGCCGCCGGACGGAAAGCCCCCCCATCGCAGGAAAGCGTCGTACTCGGGTCGCGAACGCCCCAGCAAACGATTGGAGAACAGCGGGAACAGGCTTTCGGACTCGTACACCTCGTTCAGATCACCCATGCCCGTGAACCCACGAAAACCGGGCCGATTCTGCGCCCCACGCGTGTACACGAAGCGATAAACGCCCTCAAGATGTTCCAACCTCCCCACCGGCCACCAGCCTCCGCGGTCGCCGTCACTTGATCGCCACGCAACGAATAGTGGATTGGTCATGGCTCGAACTCCTCAACAATTCGACGGCGATTTTCCGCCAGCAGTTCCGCAGTGAACGCTCGACCAATCGCCGAGAGCCGATCGGGCGGCACTTCGCGAAGGAGCTCTTCAACCTGCCCAGCTTCAATACAGCGCAGTCTATCAACCCAGATGGTAGACGCTGCCGGGGCGAAGCGCGAGAACGCCTGCCAGGCCGCAAGGGTGGACATTGCCCTGGCGTCGCCAGGTTCAGCGTAGAAGGCAGAGCGCGCACGACGGGCGAAATTCGGCATCCGACGACCCTCGTCCCGTGAGTTCAGTCGCTCGGACCGCTCTTCATCCGAGAGATTGCGTGCCAGCGCCGCGCCATGATCGAACGTGGGCGCGAGCGCCAACGTCTCACCGCTGCGCATGCCGGCCCAGTTCTCATGGTGACGATCCTGATTGGCTATCCAGGCATCCAGCATCACATACCCGGCGAACACATCAACAGCCGTCGTGACGCCCTCTGGAAGCGCGTCGCACCACGGCGAACCGGGGAGCGACAATGTCTGCAGCGTACGCTCCACAGCTGCGACGGTGTGCTCGCTCACCCGATATCGCCGCCCCGCATTCGCCGGGTAGTCCGGATCACGGTCCAGCATCAGCTGGTTACCCATGAGCAAGACCGTCGGGGCAACCACGCAGGATTCGCAGATGACCCCTGGCGTCTTTGCAGCGGTGTCAAATGCAAGTTCGTAGTGCACATGCGGCAAGCCGAGCAGCCGCGCTAGCTCGCAGCCAAGCTTCTCAGCCCAATCCTCGCCGGTTCCGCGCTCCTCGGCTTTGAATAGCAAGCGACGGCCCGTGGCGTCGGTGAACCAGAACTTGCGCTTGGTGCCCAGGGGCTCGAGCGCCTCAGCGTTGCCGGAGTCGATGAACTGAACGGGGAACACGGATCAGGGTTCGCCTGCGTCGGCGAACGCAGGCTCGTGCACGCACCCAGCCAGCAGTGCCCCGCCAAACCAATAGGGCTCCGCCGCCGGTTCGCCGGGTGCAAGATGCGGCCCGTGGCCGACCGCATAGCCCAGCTCTCCGAACCATTCGAGGGTGGCGACTTCGACGATGGATTCGTTGAAGGTCATTTCTCGGGAAATTCCAGCCGGTGGGTTTTCTGAATCTTTTCCCGCCATTCATCGGAGAGTCTGGCCTCGGCAGCGAACTCCGGCCAGCGCCGCACCGCCGCCACCACCTCGTCGAGAATGGTTCCTGCCCGCCCGCGCTTCATCACCGCTGCCTTCGC
>JBGTIE010000703.1:0-3147 GCA_041745855.1 Lysobacterales bacterium
GGCCGGACTGCCGACAAAGCCGTTGCCGCAGGACAAATCCGCGTTGGAGCATGGCAGGCCGTCGTTCGGGTCGTCCCAGGCGTTGTTCTCGGCTGAGTACTCGCTCCGGAAGGGGTTGCCGTCGCTGGTCAGGACGATACCGACGGTGGCACTGACCGCCACATTCGTGCTGGCGCTGGTGTCGGCATCGTTGACCTGACAGCAGGCGCTGGAGCAGATGTCGTAGTTGGCGGTACGCGGGTTGAGTACGTGCCAGGCGCCATAGCTGCGGTAGGCAATCGCGCCGGCGCGCAGGCTGTCGCCGGTCCAGCTGGCGATCCACTCGTCGTTGAGGCCGCGGCGGGTATAGGTCTCCAGGCTGGAGACCTGCACCGTACTGCAGCCGCCGACGCAGCAGATGCCACCATCGCTGGCGTAGCCGACGCGGATGCTGGCGGGTGGTGGGACGACCGGCGCGCGTGCTGCGCCAGCTTCGTGCGCAGGTGCATGGTCGGCGACCGTGGCGCTGAGCTGGCGGTGATCGGCGTCCTTACGGCTACTGCCGACATCGATGATCAGATCGGTAGGGTCGGTGCTGAGCAGCAGTGTCCGGCTGTGGATGAGTCGACCGTCCAGGCGCAGTTCCAGTACTGCCGCCCTGCCCGCCTGGCGGTCGAGCAAGTAGGGTGACGCATCGAAGGCGAAGGCGCCGGCGGCATCGGTGGTCGTGCGCAGCGTTTCGAGCGCGATATCGACGCCGGCCATGGGCGCCCGCCGCTGCGGGTCGTAGACTCGACCGGTCAGCCAGGGTGTTGCCACCGAGTCAGCCGGCATTGCGATCGGATCGAGCCAGAAGGTCACGGTTGATGGCAGCGATGAGTGCGGGTCGATCGTGCTGTGGATAGGTCGGTAGCCGTCAGCCTCGGCCTGCAGTTGCATCGGGCCGGTCGACTGGCGTAGCCGGAACTCGTCGATCCGGATTCCGGCCGCGCCAGTCGGGAGTTGCTCGATCAGCATGCCGTCGGCGTCGGCGATGCTGACTGACGCGGAGATCCACGCGCCGGAGCGGGCATCGCGGAACTCGATCTCCAGGGCCGCTGCGATGGTGGGGAACAGGCAGAGCAGGGCCGTCCAGAGCATGCCGGCGAACAGCGATCGGAGCCGCGCGCGGTGAATCAGACTTGGGCAGGTTATTGGTCTGCGCATGGAAGGCCTGCGGTATTGGTTTCCATTGATGATAGCCCGGCGGCGTGTTTGACCTGACCTGGGGTCCGAGATGCAATGTCGCACCCCACGCGGCCGCCGGCGCGATGGGGTTGGTGTACGAAAATCGCGTAGTGCGCGCGCCGGAACCGCGCTACGGCTTTCCGTGGGCCGTTGCCAGAGGCCCGACCGAACTTGCGCGCCGGGACCGCGCTACTTCTTCGGCGGGCCGTTGCCGAGCGAAGGGACTACAATCGAAGTCCCCTGACGGCTCTGAAGATCCCATGCGCAACCCATTGCAGGAACAGCTGCTGAAGGCCGGGCTGGTGAAGAAGCAGAACGTCGATGCGGCGGTGCGGGCGCAGAAGCGGCAGCGTGACGGCAAGCTGGCGGCGACCACCGAGCAGATCGATGCGCGCAAGCTGCAGGCCGACAAGGCCGAACGCGATCGGGCGCTGGCCGCCGAGCGCAACGTACAGGCACGGGCGAAGGAGAAACAGGCGCAGATCCGGCAGCTGATCGAACAGCATCGGGTCGACGGCGACGGCGACACGCCGTACCGTTTCGCCGATGACGACCGTTTGGCTACGGTGCTGGTGGGGGATACGGTGCGCAAGCAACTGGCCAGCGGCAAGCTGGTGATCGTGCGGCACGATGCCGGCTATGCGCTGATGCCGCGTGCGGCTGGCGAACTGGTGCGTCAGCGCGGTGGGTCAGTGATCGTCGATCACGCTGCCGGCAAGTCGTCAAGCGACAAAACCGATGACGATCACTACAGCAAGTTTGTCGTACCGGATGATCTGATCTGGTAATTCGGCGTACTGTCAGATGCGGGCAGAGGGCTGAGGGCTGAGGGCTGGGATCAGGAAGCGGGCAACATCGGTGTGGATGGTGCTGGATGTGCGAGAAAGCGCACCCACCCGGGGCGGCTGGGCGCCTGTCGAACCCCGCGTCGCGATTCAGCCTGCTCCGCGTGCCTTTGCAATTTCGCCACGCATCGCGCTGATCGTCGCCGCGTAATCCGGACTGCCGAAGATCGCCGAGCCGGCGACGAAGACGTCTGCGCCGGCGGCCGCCACCGCGCCGATGTTGTCGGTCTTGATGCCGCCGTCGACCTCGATGCATATCGACTTGCCGGTCGCCTCGATGCGTTTGCGCAATGCGCGGATCTTCGGAATCGCCGAGGCGATAAAGGACTGTCCGCCGAAGCCCGGATTGACGCTCATCACCAGCACCAGGTCGACCCGTTCCAGGGCCCAGTCGAGCACCTCCAGCGGGGTCGCCGGATTGAGCACCAGACCGGCCTGCAGGCCATGATCGGCGATCGCCGACAATGAGCGGTCAACGTGCCGGCTCGCTTCCGGGTGGAAACTGATCAGATTGGCTCCGGCACGGGCGAAATCATCGATCAGCCGGTCGACCGGTTCGACCATCAGGTGCACGTCGACGAAGGCCTCGATGCCGTAACTGCGCAGCGACTGCAGCACCAGCGGGCCGACCGACAGATTCGGCACGTAGTGGTTGTCCATCACATCGAAATGAATCCAGTCGGCACCTGCAGCCAGCACCGCGTCCACTTCGCTGCCGAGGCGGGCGAAGTCGGCGGCAAGGATGGAGGGCGCGATCAGCGCGGGTCGGTCAACGATCATGGGCTAAGGATCCAGGCGGTCGGGGGTACTCAGGACTTGCGCAAGCGCAGAAACTCATAGGCATCGCGGACCTGCTGCAGCCGCTGTTGGGCTTCAGCCAGTTCGGTCTCGGACAGATTCAGCCCGGCAAGTTTGTCCGGGTGATAGCGACTGAGCAAGCGCTTGTAGGCGGCTCGGATCTCGTTGTCGTCGGCCTGAGCATCCACCCCGAGCTCCCGGCGCGCCTTGTCGGCTGACCAGCCGGTCAACTGCTTGACGACGCGGG
Organism: Lysobacterales bacterium; assembly: GCA_041745855.1. Classification (GTDB taxonomy): domain Bacteria; phylum Pseudomonadota; class Gammaproteobacteria; order Xanthomonadales; family SZUA-5; genus JAWLAT01. The sequence continues at coordinate 3,097 of JBGTIE010000703.1, forward strand.
TCGTCGACACCACGCCGAGTTGGTGGGCAATGCGCGCCAGCGCGCCGCGCT
>JBGTIE010000704.1:0-18206 GCA_041745855.1 Lysobacterales bacterium
GCCGCTGCCGTTCGTGCCGGCCGAGGAGGTCGACGACAGCCCGGAACCCATGTGGCGCGTCATGCTGGAGGCAGTTTGCGCCTTCCTGGTGTTCACCGACGGTTTCGAGGCCTGATGATCACGCCGCGGGCTTCCCCGTAGACAAGGCGTGTCCCGAATGGCGCTTGCATGACGCCGTCATGCCGGCGAAAGCAGGCATCCAGTCTAATGATCGACTGGACCCTGCGCGAAAGCGCCCGCGCCATGGGCGATGCCGATTGAGCACAATGTATCAAGGTTGATTTCCCGGCTTCCGTGTTGGCGATTCCTGCTGGAAGCTATTCCAAGCCTGCCGGCAACCGCTCGGCCATTCACTGCCCCCTGACCACAATCACCTGAGGCAACCCGATGTTCAAGGAATCGCTGCACCGGCTCTCCGACAGCAGTTGGCTGGCCATCACGTTGGACGCCAGCCAGGATCACGAACCGCCAACCCGCAATCTGAAACTGGCCTACGCGACGCTGCACATGACAAGTGACAGCAAGCGCGACCTGCTCGAACTGCTGTCGCTCCCTGTTGAAGCCGATCCGAAGGCAGCAAAGGACGCGGAGCAGATTGCCGTCGGTCAGCGCAATATGGCTGACCAAACGGCAGGCACCAAGTCGGAGGTCCGCTACCGGAAGTCCGAACGCAATTACGCAGTCAAGGCCCAGGCACTACGCAAGCCGACCCGGCGTTTGCCGCAGTCCGTTCACGTCGTGGGCTGGATGCGCGTGCTGTGCGTCTACTGGGTTCACCAGCGTCCCTCCTGCTTCCGCTTGATCGACATCGACTCCGACCAGGTGCTGTGGTCCATCAATGGTGCCGGCATCCTTGCGCAGATCGCTGCCCCGGGCGGCGCGACGAAGTCCAGCACCGCGGCAACCCGATTGATCGGAAAGCTGCTTGGGGGCATGGGTAAAGGTCACTTGTCTGAATCGTCACAGCGTCCCTCGGAACAACTCGACGAACTAGCCCGGATGTTTCATAAACCTACTACTGCGGCCGCCGATCATCCCGCCGTGGCGCGGTCTGCTCCCGTTTGTCAGCTCAACGTAGAGCAAACTACGCCTTCACTGCCAAACAGTCCGCGGACCGCACCACGACGCGCCCTCGACGGCCTCGCTACGCACGTTCATGAAGCATCCGAACTAGCGAAGCTGCAAAAAGAGTTGCTGGCCTCAGGCAACGCACCACGAAAACTTCGCCTGCTGTCGTCGTCCGAGGACCGGATGCTGCTGGACTCCGGGTTCGAGAAGATTCTCGCCAGCTGTCAGAACGGCAAGTTCCAGGCACTGGCTCGCTGGCCCAGCTACTACGGCAGCTGGCCGGTGGCTGCGCGAACGGCGGGCGGATTCATCTTTCAGCGCGACATCGACAAGAACGACCGCCATGAGCTCTTGCATGTGAGGGCCAACGACGGCGCAGTACTCGACCTCTGGCCATCCAAGGGACGCCAAACGCTTTGCAGCGCCGCAGACGCCACGCCGCCTGCCGACAGCGTGGCCTTCGCTGCGCTGGGTGGTCAGGTGCTGCTGCACCAGACTGGACTGGAGCGCCCGCTGACGGTTCCGAAGCTGCTTGGCCTCGACAACTACGACCCGCTGGATCTCGCCCTGGCGCCAGGCGCAGCGCTCATCGCGATGAGCCGCGGCTACGACGCGAGTACTCTGGCCCTCTACGATCGCGACCGCGCACTCGCCACCCAGATCTGCTTGCCGGCGACCGAAATCCTTGAGGTCGACGGCGAGCGGCAGGTCAGGAGCCCGGGCTTTTCGTTGACCGAACAATCGGTGTGGGTGTTGGCCGCCGGCCAACTCAGCGAAACGCCGCTGGCAGCATTGGACTGGCAAGCACCCAGCCCGCCAGCCCCGCCAATCAAGCGGCGCAAGACCCCGGCGCTCACGCTCGAAGCCGCCCTCAAGCATGAACCCCTGGCCAGCATCGCCGACCAGATCAGGTCCTGGTTCCGGCCGGGCGTAGTCCTTGCAGCAAGACCGGTACGCGATCACCGTTGCCCCGTTGGCGGCAGCAAGGCCGGCGGTCATCCAGACCTGCCACCAGGCACCCCCTGGCCACGCTGCCAAGGACAACCGATGGCCTTCATGCTGCAAATCAATCTCGCCGACATTGCGGTGGTCGATGCCACCGTCGGCCTGCCAGCAGAGGGATTGCTCAGCGTGTTCCTGGCTTTCGACGACACCCAGATGCCGTCCTTCTACAGCGACGCCAACAGCAGTCCGGAGGGCTGTCGCGTGATCTACACCGCCAGCACCGCAACCCTGCACCGCACGCCCCCACCCGTGGACATGCCCAACGAAACAGGCGACGGCAAGAGCGTGGTCTCCACCTATACCGCCCGACACGGCGGCCCCATGCTGCCCGAGCTCTCCAACGACCGAGTCCAGCGCGCCCAGCTCACGCCTGCCCAAGCCAATGCCTATCGAGATCTCGTCACCGCCGTCAACGGCGATGACGAATCCCTGCAACACTGGGCCACCCGCCTCGGCGGCTACCCCGCCGTCCTCCAGAATGACGACTTTCACCTGCAAGCCGAAACCCACGCCCGCTCACGCCCCTTGGACGACAACACCTACGCCCAGTGGACCGATCCCACATTCCAGCAGTCCGCCCAGGCCTGGCGGCAACTGCTTCAACTTGCCGAAGGCAAGGAAGGCTGGACCTGGGGCGATGCCGGGCTAATGCATGTGATGGTGCGGGAGGACAACTGGACCGATGGCGAATTCACCCTGGCTTGGGGGATTGGTGTCTGCCACTGAGTATTTGCCTGCGTCAAAGCAGATGGACAAAAGCAGATGCGGCAAAAGCAGATGGACAGGCGAACTTTTCTGGTTCGGCCGCGGCGGCGACGATTGGGCGGCATCGACGGTGACGTTGGTCAGTTGAGGGAGTTGCGGGGCTCGAACGGCGCCATTTGAGCACTTTCCGACGGTTCGAGCCGGATTTCCCCCACGCCTGCCCGCCAACCGATCGGCTGGCGGACGTTTCGGGAGGGCTATCGGGCCGGCCAGCCCGGTTTCGGTCTCATCTTGCAGGGTTCGGCGAACGGGGAGGTTCGTGTGCTCTTGGGTTCGAACGCATCCAAAGCGGTGCGGAGCACCGCACTCCAAAGGCGCTGCGCGCCATGAACGGCGTTGCGCAACTTTGGACTGCGGCGCTCCGCGCCGCTTTGGATGCTCTTCGGGACGCCGCCCAACTTGGGTGGTGAATTGCTGTACGGCTTGCACTGCATGCCTGATGGCAAGCGGAAAGCTTTCCTGCTGCAAGGACTGTAACTTGCGTTGCCCCGCCGAGTTGTCGAAGATCGATGGCCGCCGGGAAGCGCTCAGTTCGCTGCCAGCCCGCATTTCTGATACCACTCCTGCTGCGGACGCCGCCCGACTTTTGGAGAAGTGGCGCATCGCCAGGGCAACGGAGGGTGCGAGTCAAACTGATGTGGTTGCACGCGCTTGCCCATTGTAGAGCCAGCCTGCTGGCGAATCGAGGGCCACAGGCCCGCCGACGGCGCAGCCGGCGAGATGTTGCCCTCCGCTCGGCAGGGACAACGCGGAAAGGTCGAAGAGCAAGGACGCAGAACAACAGCGCGAAAGCAAGAGCTTCGCCAGCAGGCTGGCTCCTACGAGAGCAGGAGCAAGAACCATGGCCCAACCACATCAGTTTGACTCGCACCCATGAGAAAGGCGGGCTGGCGATGTGGCAAGATCGCAGCTCTTTCTCACTGTTGGCGCTCATGTTCGACGAAGCGGTGACGGACATGAACTCGGTGGTCGGCACTCACGATGTGATTCTGATCACCCTGGACACATTGCGGTTCGACGCAGCTGCGAACGCATTTGCGCACGGAAAGCTACCGGTCCTTGGTCGCTGGATGCCCAGCGATGGCTTCGAATGCCGCCACACTCCGGCGAGCTTTACCTACGCCGCACACCAGGCATTCCTGGCGGGATTTCTCCCGACCCCAGCGCGGCCCTTCGCGCGGGGAAGCGCGCATCCGCGGCTGCTGGCGCTCGCCTTCGCGGGCAGCGAAAGCACGACCAGCAATACTTTCGTCTTCTCGCATGGCGCGAACCTGCCCGAAGCTTTTGCGCACCTCGGCTACCGCACGCTCTGCATCGGCGGCGTCGGCTTCTTCAACAAGCAGAACCCGCTCGGATCGGTCATTCCAGACATGTTCCAGGAGTCCTTCTGGGAAGAGCAATTCGGCGTGGCTGAGCGCAACTCAACCGAAGCCCAGGTGGCGCTTGCGGTTCGCCTGCTGCAAGCCAGCGCTCAACGCGTTTTCATGCTCCTCAACATATCGGCCATCCATCAGCCCAATCGCCACTATCTGAACGATTCGCCCGACGCCGGACCGGATGATCTGGCCAGTCACGAAGCGGCGCTTTGCTACGTGGACCAGGCCATCGCACCGCTCTTCGGCGAGTTGGCCCGCCGCGGCCCGGCCTTCGTGATCCTGTGTTCTGATCACGGCACTGCCTATGGAGAAGAGGGCTATTTCGGCCATCGAATTGCCCATCGCGTCGTGATGCACGTGCCCTACGCTCATTTCGTGATCCCGAAGGCATGATCGTTGCACCTCATGATCGGGCGCCCGTGAACGAGTCGACCGACTCCCTTCGTGAGCATCTCCGCCAAGGCTACGCCGCCTACACCTATGCCTATCCGCACAAGAGCGCCTATGGCCCATTCAGCGAACCAATACCGTTGGCGCGACTCTGGCAGGCGGAGAATCGTCAGGACTTGTTTCTCTACGTGCACATCCCCTTCTGTCACTATCGCTGTGGCTTCTGCAATCTGTTTACGCTCGGGGCTCCCGGGCAGAACCTGGTAGACGCGTATCTCGTCGGCTTGGAGCGCCAGATCAGGGCAACTGCCGAGGCAGTCGGCCCTCACCGCATCACGAGAATGGCCTTCGGCGGCGGCACACCGAGCCTACTCAGCGTCGCGCAGTTCGACACGCTGCTGTCTGCTCTGCATCGTCACTTCAATCTGCAGGCACCCCATCAGTCCTTCGCGATCGAAGTCGCGCCGGACAGCGCCAGCGACGAGCGTCTACGCAGCTATCGAAATGCCGGCGTCACACGCATCAGCATGGGTATCCAGAGCGTTGTCGACGCGGAACTGGATGCCTTGGCCAGGCCGCGATTGCATGCGGAAGCCATCGAGGCGATTGCATGCATCCGCGAACTCGACTTCCCAATCCTCAATCTCGACTTGATCTACGGCATCGAAGGTCAGACCGAAACGAGCTTCCTCGCGAGCCTCGACACCATCGTCGCGCTGGAGCCCGACGAGCTCTATCTTTATCCCTTGTACGTGCGACAGTTGACGGGTCTGGCCAAGGCCAACAGAACGCACGGACTGCGCAACCGCACACGGCTCTATCACGCAGGCGTCGCGAGATTGCGGGAATGCGGCTTCGTCCAGTCCTCAATGCGCATGTTCCGACGCGCTGCCTACGCGGCCGACGATGCGTTCGCGTGCCAGACGATCGGAACCGTCGGCCTGGGCGCGGGTGCGCGTTCGTACACCCGGGATGTGCACTATTCCGAGGAATACGCCGTAAGTCGCAGCGCGTCCAAGGCCATTATCCAGGACTACAGCCTGCGCACTGAGGCGGATTTCGCCTGTGCAAGATTCGGCTTCCTGCTCGACGAAACCGAGCGCCGACGACGATTTCTGCTCCAATCCCTGCTGATGTGGCCAGGTGTCGATCTCGCGGACTACGGGAAACAGTTCGCGAGTACCTTGGGGCGCGATTTTCCGGAACTCGCCGGCCTGATCGAGCTTGGGCTGGCCCAGGACGATGGTCGCTGCTTCGCGCTGACCGAAGCGGGAATGGCCAGTGCGGACGCGATCGGTCCCTGGCTGTATTCGGCCGACGTGCGCCAGCGGATGGGAAGCTATGACTGGCGCTGAACTGCGGGTGTTGTATCGCGGCGATCTCGCGAGCTGCAACTACAGCTGCCCCTACTGCCCCTTCGCCAAGCGCAACGACAGCGTCGAAGTCACCGAACGCGATCGCAAGAGTCTGCTGCGGTTCGCCGACTGGTGCGGCGCGACGCATTTCCGTTTGCGCATCCTGTTCACCCCATGGGGCGAAGCGCTGGTGCGCAAGCACTACCGGGACGCCTTCGTTCGTATCTCCCACTTCACGAACGTCGTTGAACTCGGGATCCAGACCAATTTGTCGCGCGACCCCGCCTGGCTGGCTGACGCAAGCACGGACGCTGTCCGTCTGTGGTGTACCTACCATCCGAGCCAGGTTTCGCGCACGCGATTCCTGCGACGACTCGAACACCTGCTGCGGATGCGGATCCGTTTCAGCGTCGGGATGGTTGCGCTGCGCGAGGACTTTGCTGAAGTGCGCCAGATGCACCAGCTGCTCGGACAACTCGAGCGCAGCAGTGGCCAGTCCATCTACTTCTGGTTGAACGCCTACGACGAACGGACACCTGGCTACTACAGTCCGCAGGACGTCGACATCCTCACCGCAATCGATCCGCACTTCTCCTTCAATCTCCTGCCGACGCCGAGTCTGGGAGCACGTTGTCATGCCGGACTCGGCGCCATCTCCGTCGATGCCCGGGGCGACGCAAGACCGTGTCACTTCGTCCAGCGGCCACTCGGCAATCTGTATGACGGCAGCTTCGAGGCGCGATTGGCCTGCACGCCCTGCCCGAACGCCCGCTGCGACTGCTACATCGGCTACGCGCTCCGCGAGGACCTGCCTTTCGAGGCTCCCCTGACCCGCGCCTACGCGCCTGCGGCTCAGGCCCTCCGGGCAAGGTAGGCTCGTGCGATAGCGGTGTAGGCGTCTTCGCCCTGGTGTATGAGCCCTGGCAGCAGATCGCCGAATGCGTTGACCTCGCCGATGTAGGTACGCCCTCGTGCATCCAGCAGCACGTCGACTCCGACGCACAGGCTGTCGGGAAAGCACGCCGCCGCCGCGACCGCCAGACGAGTTGCTTCGACCCGTGCGTCCTCCAGTCCTGACGGGAAAGCGCGACGATTGCCCAAATGCAGGTTGGTCATTGGCGAATGACTCTGACGAAAAACCGTATGGCGCGCGGTCCCGGCAATGACGAGAACGCGCAGGTCCACACTACCCGCCGGCAGGCTCAGCTTCGGAATCCAGGTTTCCGCGATCATTCCCTGCGGCAACAGTCGGCTCAGGATGTACTCGATCTCCGCCCAGCTCTCGTATCTGCGCACGCGCAGACTGTTGTAGAGCCGCCCGGAGTCGATCGACAGAGGGCACTGGAGTTGCTGGCGCGTTCGAGTCCAGCGCAGCGCACACACGCCGGAACTCGATGAGCCGTGCAGTGGCTTGAGGAAGATGCGGCCCTGTTCGGGACGCTCTGCCAGCCACTGCGAAAAGCTGGATGGCGCCAGTGCCGCGGCTGGCCGACACAGTCCGGCCGCAACGAATCGCTGGTGACATCGCCATTTGTCGAACATCGTCGCGATGTCGGCGGGCGTATTGAAGGCCGGAAGGCCCCAGTCCGCCACCCGCCGCAGCAACTCGCAATACCCGGTGTGGAACTCGCGCAAGTCAGCCAGCTCACCATGCTCAAGGACTACACCGCGGCGACCGCCGCCCAGGCCAATCAGGAACGCCGCCAGCTCGGCGTTCTCTCCTGGCGACTCGAGCCGCAGGACATCGACGCGCGGCGGCGTGGTCGGGAGCTTCAAATAGTCAATCAGAACAGGTTCGGACTGACCAAGCGCGAGCCAGCTGGCCCGGAATTCGCGGATCCGGCGGCTGTCCGGACTGCCGACCAGACCCAGCCGAAGGGGCTTACTCACCCACCGCGACGAAGCGGAAGTCCTCGTCCGTATCCATGTCGGACGGCGTCGTTGCGTCCACCACGAAGGGCAGCGCACGCAGGCGCTTGACCAACTCAGGCGACAGGTAGTGGTAGTGGAGATTCAGTTTCTTGAGCTTGCTGTCCTTGAGGTGCAGCAGAGCTTCGCCGCCTTCATCGCTCAAGGTGCCTAGCGACAGATCCAGCGTCTCGATGCGCTGCATCAGAGGGCTGTTCACCACCACGGCGGCGATCTGGTCAGCGATGTCACTGTTGCGCAAACCGAGGTACTTGAGGTTCGGAAAGATCTCCCCGGACAACAGGGGCTGCAGGTCCTCGACGCGCACCGTCGCGCCGTACTCTTCGGTGCCTAGCCACAGCTCCAGATGTTCCAGCAACTCGAGCTTGCTGCTGCAGACGCCGCGTACCACGTTGGCATCCATGCCGCCGGTTTCCAACGCCAGCCCGCGCAGCTTGCCGTGCTCCAGCGGCGTAAGCTTGAGACCATTTCCACCGCGCGCTCGCAGCAGTTGCAGGTCGGGGTAGGCTTGCAGCAGCGGCGTGAGATCGGTCTGCGTGATCCACGACATTTCGTTCTCTTCGCTGGTGATGTCACCCACGAAAACTGCGGCGAGCCGCGGCAGCCGTTCGCGGCTCTGGATGAGGACATCCAGGACCTCGTCAGGGGTCTTTTCCGAGTCTTCTCCAAACCAGGCTCCTATCACCATCGCCGTGACCTGAAGGGCCTCGTCCTTGCCCAGGAAATCCTTGAGCGCAGGAACGATCTGGTCCTCGTCCCAGTCGCTGCGGAAGCGATAGGCGACGTCGCTGCGTGCGGGCTTGTCCCTGTCGTAATCGACCACGCGCATGCCCACGAAAGTGCCCGTATTTCGGTACAGATCGTCGCGCTGGTTGATGTTCGCGAATGCCGCGAGTGGCAGCGATCCGTCCTCAGGCGACTCGGACGCGTCGACATAGCCCTTGCCGAGCTTCTCCCGGATGAGCTTCTCCGCATCCTTGGAGGCCAGCGCTTCGCTTGCGAAGGACTTGACGCTGGTCTGTCCCGCCGATCCGATCCGACCATAGGTCACCGTGTGCGAATCCCCGTCCTGGAGAATGTTCCAGAACTTGCTGGACTTGGCATCCATGTAGATCAGCTTGCGTTCGATCATGTGGGCTCCATTGCGTGACGGTCAGGTTTCATGGTCCGGGTGATAGTCGCTCGGGTCGTCGAATCCAGCGATCCAGGCCGCGGCCTGGTGACAGCTAAGCATCTGCGGTGGCACACGCAGCAAATATTCCCGTCCGGTCGATGGACAACAGCAATTCAGGCCAACCAGCGGCTCGTCTTCCGGCAAGGCGATCCACAGCAGACGTCGCTGCCCACCTCGATCACGATCCTCATCAAGTACCTGTGCATTTGCTTGCCTGGCGAACTCGAGCGCGCCCATGCGTTCGATCTTGACCCGACGCAGTTCCGCGTTGCGCTCCTGCAGGATTTCGATGGCCGTCAGACTCTCCGGCTGAAACGCCACTCGCTGGTCGATGCGCACGCCGCGCCAGCGCAGGCGCGTGTCCCGCATCTGATCCGGCAAGGCGGTGATGGCGGTCCCCGCAATGTCCAGCCACCCTGTGAGCGTCAGGTGCTCGGGGACGCGGTCGATCTGCAGGCAGCCTGCCAGATTCAGGTTGGCCAGGCGCGTGAGCCGGTCAGGGAGGGCGGCGAGTCGGCGGCAGTCCTGGAGAATCAGAGATCCATTTCGCACCAGGGCTGACCGGGGCCAGCTGTGAAACTGCTCGCAGCCGGTCAGATCCAGAAACCAGCACTCCAAGCCCTCGGGCAAGGTCTCCAGCGCCGTGCAGTTGCGTAGGCTCAGTGAGCCGACTTTCAGGTGCGCCGGCAGGGAACGCAGCCGAGGCGAGTCGTCCAGGATCAAGCGACTTGCGACACGCAGGTCCGCTGGCAAGCTGTCGAGTCGATAGCCGCTGAGGTCCAGTTCGTAGCAGTTGAGGTTCGCAGGCAGCGGTTGGTCACGCTCGCGCAACTGGAGCGTGGCACCTCGCCCAGCATCAGTCCCGGACAATCCGAATCTCCTCCGGACTGTACTCGCGCTGGCGCCACACGCGGTAAATACCCTGCGGCAAGGAGATCCTGCCGTGTTCCTCGTGAACCACGCCGACGCCCTCAGAGCGAATCTCGAGGAAAAGGCCTTGCGGGCTTCGATACAGCCTCGCGCCGGAGGATGGAGCAACCCGATGCGAGTGGCCGGTGAGCTCGCCATGCGCAAGGATCAGTTGCTGCAGCGGATCCGCAGTTTCGGGAAGCCTCTCGATCTGCTGGATCATGACGTCGCCGTGCCGAAACTGCTTCATGGCTGGGACTCCGAATTCGTTGAGGAATATAGCCCAACTGGACGCGCTCCCGGTGCGCGAGAGCGCAGAACCTGAACATGACTTGGCATGTGGAGGTTCATTACCTTGGGAAGGGCCCCACGCCTGCCCACCAACCGATCGGCTGGCGTGGCTTTTGCGGGGCTTCCGGGCCAGTCAGCCCGACTTCGGTCTCATCTTGCAGAGTTCTCGGGCCACGCCGATTCCCTGCATCCAGTGCTGGCCGATCTGCCGAGCGAACTCGATCAGCGATTCGGCCGCGCCGATGGATGGCGCAGGCGGAGTTGCTGTGCGCGGATTGCGTGTGAGGGAATCTTGCCTCCGGTGCAACGGACCGAACCACCCTGTAGACCTCGAACTGCCGGGGCCTACTTGTCCTCGAAGCCGTCGAGGAAGATCTCCGGGCCAAAATCGAGTCGGTAGAAGCCGAACACGCCCCCGACAAAGACATTCAGGCCATTGTCGATATCGCCAAGAAAGGCGCCCTGATTGTCAAAACCCAGATCCACATCCAGCCGGGCCGACTGCTTGACGATTGCGTCGCCCGCCTGCACCAATACTCGCTGGCCGTCACTGATCAGAATGGGGCCCTCAAGATCCGCCAGGAGCCTCACCATCATGGCGTTCGTCGCAAGCACACGGGTTCGTTCGACTGCTCCGGTAAGGCAATTCAGGCCTTCAATGCGATCACCGTAGAACAGACGGTGCTCACAGCCCCCTCCGGACACCTCGACCGACTGCTGCATCGGTTCTTGCGTCAGCGAGATCACCCGGTCAACCACGCGCTTGACCGGATCGATGACGTACATCCGATCGCCCTTGACGTAAGAGATACCTGCTCCACCTGCGGTCAGCTCCACGCCGAAGGCGAGCGTGGATTCCCCAGTTGCCGTGAAGCGGATGGACGTCCAGACTATCTCTCCGCTGCCTCCGTCGAGCACATGGACATGGCCTCCGGAGGACACGACCACGTCCATCGAGCCGTTCGCGTCAATATCCGCGACGAAGGCATCGGTAACGGCCGCGAAGTCCGGCATGCGCCGCTCCCATTGCAGATCCAGCGTCTCCCCGTCTCGCGCTGAGACATAGCCCATACTGGTTCGGTCGGAGTAGCTGATCAGTTCGTCCTGGGCGTCGGCATCGATATTGGCCGCGATCAACTTGAGATCGCTGCGACTCTCGATCGCAACATCAGGCAGCACCGAATCGATCGTTTCACCGGTCTCCATATCCAGCAGATAGATCGCAGACCCTCTGAATTCGGCACGACTCTCCCGCGTCGCGTAGGCAACTGTCAGGTGACCGCCTGCTCGCCGCAGGATCGTACTGGCACTGTGTGGGCCGAGTTCGTCATCCAGCAGATGAACGACTCCCGAGCTCGCCAGGTCGACGACACGCAAGACGTCGCGGCCACTGGTCGCAATCCCTGCTCCGTGCACCAGGCTGAACGCCGCGCTGTGACCCAGCCTGCCGACGCTGATTGCACTGACGCCGGGATCCGGGTTGTTCAGGCTGTAGATCTGTGTCCCACTCAGCCCATCGAAACCCTTGATGGATCCACCATTGAAGGTGTCACTCACCAGAAAATCGTCGTACCCATCGCCATTCAGGTCGAAGATCTCCCGAATGTAGCCGATCGCCGTACCATACTGTTGCACAAGCGAGAATGCAGGGTTGGCATGAAATATCCGGGTTTCTCCGCCATATGCGCTCACGGCGAACTCTTTCGTCGAATCCCCTGAGTAATTGCCGAATTGGATCTTGCCGTGAAAGCCTTCCGGCCAGGACCACAGAGTTTGGCGTGTCGCGCCGGAGAGCACGATTCCGGCTTGCGGGCCGTTGAAGGTGCTGATGACAATCACGGATTGTGCCAGCGAGCCCAGGTGGCCGGCGGCTACATCATGCGCCTCCAGCCCCGTATCATTCCAGTGGAGGCTGCCGTCGATCGAACTCGCCACGAAGGGCGAGCCCAGGTCCAGCGCCTTGAACGGTTCTGTCAATCCCAGCAACTCAAGCACACCATCGCCATCGACATCGTAGATGGACGTCACCTGCGTCTGCGCCGAAGGCAGCGGAACACTGCTGATCTTACGCAGCGGCCAGTCGCCAAAGGTCACGAACTGACTTCCGACAGAAACTCCGATCAGATCACGATTGCTTCCAGGCAGACGGTACAGCTGCAATCTTCCAAACACAGGTTCGTCTCGCCCGAAGTGGATCAGCTGCTCAATCTCCAGCGCACCGGAAGCGTCGTCATAGACGACCAGCGCACCGGCTGCCGCTGAGAAACCTGTTTCGAACGCCGATGCCACGATCCGGCGGAAACCATTGCCCTCGAGGTCAGCCAGCGCGATGCCAAATTTTCCAGGAGCCGTAGTACGCGGAAAACTGGACCACGACGGCCCCGTAGCCGCTTTCGCGACCGCCATCAGTACCAGAGCGCAGCCACAACAGACAAAAAATCGCTTGATCGAATTCATGGACGGTTTACTCAAACAGATGGTCATAACGGCAGACAGGGTGGTGGTTGCACGATCAGCACTACGTATCAATCAGTCTCGAAGCCATTGGCGAAGATCAGCTGACCAAGATCGATCCTGTGAAATCCGAAGTTGCCGCCCACATAAAGCTGCCAGTTCTCCTCCCCGGCGACGTAGAACCCCTGATTGTCGAAGCCCAGCTGGGTATCGATCTCCCCTGACTGCCAGCGGATCTGCTCGTCCTCCTGGACGAACATGCGGCGCCCATCACTGAGCAGGACGGGGCCGGAAAACGCCCCTGGCAGGCGCACCATCGTCGCCAGCCGGGCCAGCGTTCGGGTCCCTTCCATGGTCCCGTTGCCGCAGTTGCGCCGCTCGATCCGATCGGCGAAATAGAGTCGATGTTCGCAATTGCCCATTGCGACGTGCGTGTCTTGACCGAGCAGGTCCTGAATCCCGCTCATGACGCGATCGACCGTTTGGTTGATCGGGTTGACGATGCGAATCTGATGGGGGTTGTACAGGGCTATACCGGGCTGACCGCTTGCCAACAACGGCCCGAAGGCCAACACGCCAGGGCCCGAGTGTGAATTGACTTGAAGGGTCCAAAGCAACTGTCCATTGGCGCCATTGAGGACATGAATCAGCCCATCTCCCGTCACGACGATCTCTATGGAACCGTTTCCGTCGATATCTGCCACCAGCGCATCATCAACGCCCACCCCGTCCGGCATGTCGAACCGCCATTGCAGCTGCAGCGACTCACCATCGCGAACCCCGACATAGCCGAATCCATGATCCTGGTGCGAATAGACGATCAGTTCGTCCTGCGGGTCCGTGTCGAGGTTGGCGGCGAGCAGCTTCAGATCCGTGCGGCTCTCTGCCTCTGCCAACGGCAAGATCGCCTGCACTTCCTCACCTGTGTCCGGATGGAGCAGATAGATCGCCGAACTCGGGATGGGACCGCCGCGCGTCTGAACTGTCGCATAGGCGACCCGCGCACTTCCGTCTGCCAGTCTAAGCGGCGTGCTGGCACTGAACGGACCGGACTCGTGCTCCAACTGATCGACCATCTGGCCCGTCGCCACGCTGATCACGCGGAGCATCTGGGCGCGGATGGAGCTCAGCCCTGCGCCATGCACCAGGCTCGCCGTACTGTCCTGACGCAGCCTGCCGGCGACGACCGCACTGACGCCGTGTACCGGATTGGGGACGGACAGCACAGACGATCCCGTGCGTGCGTCATAGGCAGTCACCGATCCCCACTGGCCCTCGCCGATGATGATCTCGTCATAGCCATCGCCATCCAGATCCTGGCTGTCGCGTCCGGGGGCCTCGCCCGTTTCGAACTGAAAGATCGGCGAGAACGTGGGACTGGCACGAAAGATCGTGGTGTCGCCCCAGGTCGAAATGATCGCGAACTCCTTCGACGGGTCTCCTGCATAGTTGCCGAATCGGATTCTGCCGCGGAAGCCGTCCAACCAGGTCCACTGCACTTCTCGGGTGGGACCCGACAGCACCAGTCCGGGATCTGACAACTCGCCCTGACTGATGACGATGACGGGGTCCGCTTGAGTGCCGACGTGGCCGGCGGCGATATCGGCGACCCGGAGACTGGGGTCGGTCCAATCCACTGAACCGTCGACAAGCCGGGCAGCGAAGGGAGCGCCGTTCCCGCTCAGGAACGGCTCGCTCAGCCCCAGCAGTTCGAGCTGGCCATCTGAGTCGATGTCGTAAATGGACGTGACGTAGGCGCGCGCAGAGGGCAGGGGGATGGCACCGAGCCGGCGCAATGGCCATTCGCCATAGCTGACAAATTCGCCATTGATCGACATGCCAAGCCGATCCTTCGTCTCGTTTGGCAACCGGTAGACCACGAGCCCACCAAGGATCGCCGTTTCTGGGGCGAAGTGAATGAGCTGCTCGAGCAGCAATGCCCCTTCCGGGCCATCAAAGACCGCGATGGCGCTGAATCGATAGTCGGGGCCCTTGGCGGAGGCGATGATTCGCCGGTACCCGCTGCCCTCGAGATCAATCAGAACGATGCCAAAGGCACCGATTCCGGGTAGTCGTGGGTAACTGGACCATTGGGTGCTCTCGGTGACAACGGCATGTGCCAACCCCGTGCTCAGCAAGGCGCACAGCCCCAGCACCCATCGGAATAACTTCATGAACAGACTCTTGCGGCAATGGCAAATGGCGGGCCCCGACGTTCAGCATGCGCAAGCAGAACGCGATCTGGGCGTGAGGGCGCGAACGGTCGCACACTGTCCTGGATCACGCAAGAACGGGAGATGGTGATTTTCGGGAGTCAAGGTCTCGGTCTCATCTTGCAGCGCTCGCGCGCCACGCCGATCCCCTGCATCCAGTGCTGGCCGACCCGTTGCGTGATCGCATTCCCCGTGCAAGCATCCGCGCGCCTGGCCAAATGCCGGACCTTTCATCTACCTGAGGGAATCTCGTCATGTTGCCCAGCATTCGAACCATTTCGGTCCTGTCGTGCATTGTGCTGTTGCTTCTCGGTGCTCGAGCATTTGCCTCTGGTTCGGTGGCGCTTGGTGGCGACTACAGCTGCGCGGTCAAGAGCAACGGGTCTGTCTACTGCTGGGGCTCCAACCTTCAGCAGCAATTGGGCAACGGCAATCAGCCCAGCTCAGCCGTACCCGTCCAGGTGCCAGAGCTCAGCACGGCCAATGCCATTGCAATTGGCAACCTCCACGCGTGCGCCGTCATGGATGAGGGGACCATTCGCTGTTGGGGGCAGAACTCATTCGGGCAACTGGGCGATGGAACGCTCAACGTGCCATTGCTTCCGACCTGGGTAACGGGCATTGACGACGCCGTTGCAGTAGCGGCGGGTACTTCACACACCTGCGGTCTGCACGCGAGCGGTAGTGTGAGTTGTTGGGGGTTCAATCTCTCTGGTCAACTTGGAAATGGCAGCACCAGCCACTCCTCAACGCCGGTGCCGGTTGTAGGTATCGTTGACGCAGTGGCCCTCGCTGTGGGTGGCAATCACAGTTGTGCGATTGATGGTGCTGGCAGTGTGCTTTGCTGGGGGGCCAATTTCTTCGGTCAATTGGGAAACGGTTCGACCGTTGCGTCCTCGGTCCCAGTGGAGGTTTCCGGCCTCAGGAGTGCACGAACCATTGACGCTGGGTCCTCCCACACCTGCGTGGCTCTTGCCGACGGTCTGGCCAAATGTTGGGGCGCGAACTTCTATGGTCAACTCGGCAACGGTTCGGTCGGTAATTCGTCGACACCCGTGACCGTAACGATGCTCAGCGACGTGCAAAGCGTAGCCAGCGGCTTCAGTCACAGCTGCGCACTGCGGGAAAATGGAATCGTTGCCTGCTGGGGTCGCAATGACTGGGGGCAGTTGGGTTTCGGGTTCCGTAGTGCGTGGATTTTCCCGGACCCATTCACGGTGCTGGGTCTCGCCGGTGTCGCCGCGATCGGAGCTGGTGGGCACGGCAGCTGCGCAATTCTCCAAAGCACCAACTCACTCAAATGCTGGGGCTATGACCATGAGGGGCAACTTGGCCAGGGTCTGGTAGGATTTCGAACCGAACCGGAAGTCGTATCCGGACTCTCTGGGGTCAGTACTCTCAGCCTCGGAGAGAGTACCAACTGCGCGCTTTTGGACGATGGCACGCTGCGCTGCTGGGG
Organism: Lysobacterales bacterium; assembly: GCA_041745855.1. Classification (GTDB taxonomy): domain Bacteria; phylum Pseudomonadota; class Gammaproteobacteria; order Xanthomonadales; family SZUA-5; genus JAWLAT01. The sequence goes on from JBGTIE010000704.1 coordinate 16,389, forward strand.
CTACAACCGTGAAGGTCCAATCGGCGACGGATCCTTCGACCATCGCTCGATTCCAACGCCGGTTCCTGGGCTTGGTCAGATGACCTCGGTAGCAACCTCCGGGTCGCACAGTTGCGCCATCAACAGTTCCAATCAGGTGTATTGCTGGGGTTATAACGCCCTGGGGCAGCTTGGCAACGGTAGCTTCGGAGGCAATATCCCAACGCCGATGCTTGTGAATGGCATCGATGAGGCAGCTTCATTGTCCCTGGGTATTGGCACGTGCGTGGTCATGGCGGATCGTACCGTTCGATGTTGGGGTCTGAACCAGGATGGACAGCTCGGAAACGGTAACAACATTGATTCTGCGGTCCCGGTGGTTGTGAATGGCCTTGTCGATGTGGAGCGGCTGGTTTCTGGCTATACGCACAACTGCGCGTTGCTGTCTGACGGCGTTGTCAAGTGCTGGGGAGACGGGAGTTCCGGCCAACTCGGTACGGGCACCAACAATAGTGTGAATACTCCGACGGTGGTAAACGGTCTGGGTACTACGGTCGCTCTTAGCGCCCATGCCCGCTACACCTGCGCGGCGGAGGATTCCGGGACCTTGCGCTGTTGGGGAGACAACTTCGACGGTCAGCTTGGCAATGGCACGACGATGTCGAGCAACACGCCCAGTTTGGTCGCCGGAATGGATGATGTAATCGATGTAGCTGGGGGCAACCACCACACTTGCGCCCGAACGTCGAGCAACGAAATCTATTGCTGGGGTGGCAACTACTACGGCGAACTCGGCACTGGGGATCGACAACGATCTCTGGTGCCGGTCCTGATCGGTGACGGTACCAATGTGGCTTCACTTCATCTCGGATTGACACACACCTGCGCCCATCTACTTGACTCGACGGTGAGCTGCTGGGGCGACGGTACTTATGGCCAGCTGGGCAATGGCGATATCGGCTTCAGCCCAACACCACAAATGGTCCTCAATCTGTTTCTGGAGCTGTTCCGAAACGGATTTGAGTGAGTTACCACGCGGCCCGAGAACACTTTCGTGACGTGATGTGTGCGGCGGTCGTTCCTGTGCGGCTTCGACTAGCTCACCGCACGCAGCTTAGATCATCCAAATGGCTGGGTTCGTGCGCTCTTGGTTCGAACCATCCAAAGCGGTGCAGAGCACCGCACTCCAAAGGCGCTGCGCGCCATGAACGGCTTGCGCAACTTTGGACTGCGGCGCTCCGCGCCGCTTTGGATGCTCTTCGGGACGCGCCCAACCTGGAGATGGCGCCGGCTTCTTCATGTACTCACTAACTGAGGCTCACTGAGGCCAGGCGCTCACGCATGTTGGCGACCTTCCCTCCCTGCCCTACCTCCGCCCACGCCGATGGTCGAAGCTGCGCCCGGTGAGCTGGTCGAATCCGCACAGGAACGATCGGCGCACGCAGCGCGCCACGAGGTGCTCCAGTGTGATGAAAACGGGCGGCGGCCGCAGTAGCAGGATATTGAAACTTCCAGGCTGGGTCTGGGGCGGGGCGACGGCGGAGCGGGCGGTGGTCATACACACAGCTTGGCGCGGCTGGGTGCGATTCAAACTGATGTTTCGGAGAGTCTTTGTGGTGGCAGGGCCCAGGGCCCAGGGATCAGGGCCCAGAAGGTCAAGAGCCTACTTGAGGCGAGTCTGGCTGCGCGCAACTTCCACGGTTGACTCAAGTTGCCTCTGGACTGGGCCCTGAGTCCTGCAGTCAGATCATGGATCGCCCTTGGCGCCAGCGCGCATGGCCTTGGCTTCCATCATTCTTTGGCTCATTTCGGCTGCAACCAACGATCGCGTTCGCGATC
>JBGTIE010000705.1:0-6142 GCA_041745855.1 Lysobacterales bacterium
CAACAGCTTGCCGCGCTCGGTGTGCTTCGTGCGCGCCGCTTCGCCCCCGCCCATCGCGGTCTTCGCCATGACCTGCTTGAGGTCGACGACCAGCGCGCGCAGGTGCTCGGCGTTGGCCTGGAACTGAGGGTCGCGCGGGTCGATCTGGCTGTGCAATCGGGGCATGGTGGTATGGACTGATGGAAGGGGCGCGCCAAGCATAGGCGGGCAGGCGGTCCGGACTCAAACACAAGGCCTGAACGCGTTGCGGGTATGCTTGTCGATCCACGGGCCGAACGAGGAGCTTCACGCAATGTCCAACCGATCCCGCATGCTGTTGTTGACCCTGGCCGGTACCCTCAGTGCCTGTCAGCCAGCCAATGAAGCCACCTCCGACACGACCACCCCGGCAACGCAGGCAACGTCAGCCTCGGCGGCAGTTGCCCCGGCGCCATCGGCACCGGCCGAAACGGTCAACAGCCAGATCGGTGTGCTCCAGGTCGACACCGTTGTCAGCGGGCTGCAGCATCCATGGGGGCTGGCCTTCCTGCCCGACGGCCGGATGCTGGTGACCGAGCGGGTTGGCAGCCTGCGCATCGTTGCGGCGGACGGCTCGTTGTCCGAACCGCTCAGCGGCGTGCCGCCGGTGGTGGCCGAAGGTCAGGGCGGATTGATGGACGTTGCACTGTCGCCGCAGTTCGATGAGGACGGGCTGGTCTACCTGAGCTACTCCGAGCCCGGCGAAGGCAAGCTCGCCAGTACCGCGGTGGCGCGTGGCAGGTTGGAAGGAAATGGCCTGGTTGATGTGGAGGTGGTCTTCCAGCAGGCACCGAAGCTGGACACCCGGCACCATTTCGGCAGCCGGCTGGTGTTCGACGACGCCGGCTATTTGTTCATCACACTGGGCGATCGCGGCGTGCGGCCGACCGCGCAGGATCTGTCCAGTCACATGGGCGCGGTGGTGCGGATCCATCCGGACGGGCGGGTACCGGAAGACAATCCCTTCATCGGCCAGCAGAACGTGCTGCCGGAAATCTGGTCCTTTGGCCATCGCAACCAGCAGGGCGCCGCGCTCAATCCCTGGTCGCGGGTGCTGTGGACGAATGAGCACGGACCCAGGGGAGGCGATGAGATCAATATTCCGCAGGCCGGCAAGAATTACGGCTGGCCATTGATTACCTATGGCATCAACTACTCCGGCGAGCCGATTCCCGAAGCGGTCGGCAGCGAGCGCGAGGGGCTGGAGCAACCGCTGCACCATTGGCCGGTGTCACCCGGGATCAGTGGCATGGCCTTCTACGATCATCCCCGTATACCGGCCTGGCAACGCAGTGTATTCATCGGCGCGCTGGCGCAGACTTCGCTGTTGCGGCTGACCCTCAACGAGGCCGATCAGATCACCGGCGAGGAACGTCTGCTGAGCAGCCGCGGCGAGCGGATTCGCGATGTGCGGGTCGGTCTGGACGGCGCGCTGTATCTGCTGACCGACAGCCCGCAGGGGAAGTTGTTGCGGCTGGCGCCGGCGAATTGATCGGGGAGTGAGGCAGGCGCTCGTCACGGCCTTCATCAGGACAGCCGTACTCGTACTCAGTGCAACGGTACTCGTACTCAGTGCAACGGTACTCGTACTCAGTGCAACGGTACTCGTACTCGAAGGCAGCGATCACGCTATCGAGTACGAGTACGAGTACCGCGATGCTGAGTACGAGTACAAACCCGCTCCCGAGCCCCGACGAACCGCGAGTTCAATCGGTCTGCGGGAGAACTATCGGTACCTTTAAGGCGCCTTAGGCCGGATTCATGAAGCCAAGATCCGGCGCGGCGAAGTTGCCTATGTTGGGAAACACCAGCGGGCGGTCGCTGTCTGGCAGGCCGTACCAGCGGGCCAGGGTCGCCGCGTACTGGTCCACCGAGGTGGTCGGGATCAGCTGACCCCAGCCGGCGTCGTCCGGGCCTTCGACCTCCAGATCGGGGAACTGGCCGTAATAGCGCTGACCACGCACGGCGCCGCCAACGACGATCTGGTGCGCGCCCCAGCCGTGGTCGGTGCCGTCACCGTTGATACTGATCGTGCGGCCGAACTCCGAGGCAGTGAAGGTTGTGATGCTGTCCTGCAAGGCCATCTCTTCGGTCGCGGCGTAAAAGGCGGCCAGGCCGGTGGAGATCTGGCTCAGCAATCCGGGATGGTCGGCGAGTTGGGTCGCATGGGTATCAAAGCCGCCGATGCCGACGAAGAACACCTGGCGCTGCATCTGCAACGGGTTTCGGGCGCTGACCAGGCGCGCCACCATCCGCAGTTGCTGGCCAAGGCTGTGGGTCGGGAACGGGGTGCCCAGCGCGGGTGTGGCTGCAAGGGCATCGTTGATCATCACCTCGTTGTCCATCGCGCGGCGCACCACGCGGGCGTATTGCCGTTGCAGCGGGTGCTGATAGGCGGCATCGCGCAGAGCCAGGAAAGTTGCCCGCCGATCCTGTTCCCACGGCTGGGTGATGAAGTTGAAGCCGTCGGCGCCATCGGTACTGACGAAGTAGGGCAACACTTCCTCGCCGGACTGGAAGATGTTCTCGCCGGCGACCGAGATGTTCATCGACAACTGCTGGTTGGGATTGGTCTCGAAGAACAGATCGGCCAGGCGTCCGCCCCAGCCGCGGCGGTTGAGGCTTACCGCCGCCGGGGTCTGCCACAACACCGTCTGGTCGCTGTGTGAATACAGCTGGGCCGGCACCGGCACGGTGCCGTTCTGGTACTGCGTCTTGGTGATCGGATGCAGCAGCGGACCGGTATTGGCAACCATCGCCGCGCGACCGCTGTGGAACAGGCTCTGCAACTCGGGCATGGCCGGATGCAAACCGTACAAGCCCCCGTCGCTGGCGGTATTGAGTGAGTTCAGCGCAATCAGTTCGTTTTGCGGAACCGCCAACGCGCCGCGGCCCTGGGCGTACACGCCATAGTGCGGCGTGTCGCGCGGCACCAGCATGTTGAAGCAATCATTGCCACCGTACAGGTACACGCATACCAGCGCCCGGTAGTCACCGCCCTCCAGCCAGCGCGTGCCGGCGGCGGCATGCGCCAGTTGCAGCTTGCCGGCGAGCGCGGTGAACAGCGCACTACCGGCGGTGGCGCACAGGCTCTTGCGGATCCAGTCTCGTCGATTCATCGCGCTCACCGTTCGATCGCATATTCGGGAGAGGACTGGATCAGCCAGATCGTGTCCTGCACGCGTCGGCGGCGGCCGTCCTCGTTGCTTGCCGAGATGTTGGCGGCATGCTGCACGAGCAGATCGAACATGCCCTGCGACATGCCGCGGTTCATGAACAGCAGATCAAAGTAGTCGACCAGTTGCACCGGGTTCATTGCCAATTGCATGCCCGGGCCCAGATCAACCCGGATGTCTTCCGGATCGCCGCCGTTGCCCAGCCACGACCAGTAGACATTGCCGCCGAGGCTGTTGAGCACGCGCGCGGCGTAGGTGTCGGTCATGATCTGGAACTCCGGTGCCAGCAGAGCCAGGTCGCTGAGTTCGCCGGCCGGCTGGAAATCAGGCAGGAAGAAGTTGAAAACGGTCGGTGAGCGCATCGCTGCCTGGGCCAGGCTGTGTTCGGGGTTCCAGGCCCGGAAGCGGCCGTCACCGGTACTGGCGTGGAGTGCCCGCCAGGTGTGAGTCACTCGCAGCAAGGGCTCGCGCAGCTTGCCGCGGCCGCTTTCCAGCGACGGCAGCTGCCGCGCCTCGGGATCCATCAGGATGGTCCGGACCGTCGCACCCAGATCACCCCGGACGCCCTGGCCGTTGTTGTTGAAAATGGCCGCGACCCGCGCCACATAGGCGGGGCTGGGATTGCTGGATACCAGCCGCTGGATCAGCCGGAAGGCGAGGAAGGGGCCGACGTTTGGATGGCCGAAGACATTGTCCAAGGCCGTTTCCAGATTGTCCCGCGCCGGTCCGCCGGCCGGCAGCACGCCACCGGGCAGCGCGACGCCCGGATAGACCAGCAATTGCTTGCTGTCTTCGCTGGCGTGATAGCTCTCCCATTCCTCCATCGGCAGTAGCCAACCGATGTCCCAGCCGGGCTCCGGCCACGGCACCGGACCGATCGGGCACCAGGTCCATTCCCACCACTGACCGCCATTGGTGCGCGGACAGTTGGCCCAGTTCCAACCGGTAAAGACATGCGCGAAACCGCGGATCGTGTCCTGGTTATAGGCGGGTACCGGCAAGCCGTTGACCAGCACCGGCGTGCCGTCGGGATTGAGCTGGACCAGGCCGATCGAGAACAGCTGCATGATCTCGCGGGCGTAATTCTCGTCTGGCCGGATGTTCTCGACCGGATCGGGCTTGCGATTCTTGAACATCGACAGATAGTTGCCCATCACCGGCGACAGGGTGACGTCTGCTAGCAGCTGGCGATAATTGCCGAAGGCCTGCTCGGCGAGCATGTCGTAGAACAGCGCAAGGCCCTTCGGCGTGCCCTCCAACCCGCCTCCCTGGTCGGACACGACGATGATCTCGCTCAGCGCGAAGGCGACCCGCTGACGCAACTGGTCCGGTCCAGCGAGCGCGCCGTTCCACCAGGCTTCCTGGCGTGCATTCTGGTAGATCTCGACGCCTTGCGACTCCAGGTTTACCAAGTAGGGCAGTTGCTCGGTCGCCGGCAGCGCAAGTTGTTCATCGAGCCAGGCGTTGTAGCCGATCGCGCGCAGCCGGCGGATCTCTGGCAAGGTCGGCCCAAAGGTCGCCTGAGTCAGGAAGCGCGCCGCCTCGGCATCCGAACGGGGGCCTTCGAGGTGTTCATCGAAGGTGGCATCGAAGAGGAAGTCGCCGGCCGCTGACGGGTGCGGGGCGATCAGCAGTGCCAATCCGGCCAGCAAGAGGACTGACCAATGCCAAAGCCGCGAGTGCAGCCCCGGCTGCGCCTCGGATACACGGAAATGCGCCATGACATCGAGCTTCCCCAAAGGTTGCTGCTCAGCATAGTGGCAACGCCCGGGCCCATTGCGTGATCTGCTTCGCAGCGGGCGGGATTTGACGATGGGCGGCGGTCGGGGGCTGTAGTGGTCGCCGCCCAAAGTCTCAAGAGCTGAAGAGCCGATTGACCACAAAGGACACAAAGGACACGAAGGAGAGCAGAGCAGAGAGCGGAATGGACCGGACGCTGACTGGCCTGGCTCGGTGAGCATACTCAGGAATCGGGGTCATGCTCGGCTGGCCCTCGTGATCAAAGCTTTCCTTTGTGTCCTTCGTGTCCTTTGTGGTCATCCGCTCTTTCGCTTTTTCGTCTCACCCCACTCCGCCTGGCTAAGCCCGACGTTGCCTCTGTCAGTCCGTGGCCCGATGAGCCCATAATCTGGCCGTCAGCTATGGAGCCTGCGCATGGATCTGGACACCACGCCCTTTCTCGATTGCCGCGGTCGCAAGCTGCTGCTGGACCGGCCGCGCGTGATGGCGGTGCTGAATGTCACGCCGGATTCTTTCTCCGATGAGAGTCGCCTTCTGGACCCCAAGGCCGCGGTCGAGCGGGCGCTGGCGATGATGGCCGAGGGCGCAGACCTGATCGATGTGGGCGGAGAATCGACCCGTCCGGGAGCCGAGGCGGTCAGTGAGGAAGAGGAGTTGCGGCGGGTGCTGCCGGTGATCGAGGCACTGGCTGGTCGGGTTGATGTGCCGATCTCGATCGACACCTCCAAGCCGGCGGTCATGCGTGCCGCGGTCGCCGTTGGCGCCGGGCTGATCAACGATGTGCAGGCCTTGCGTCAGCCCGGCGCGCTGGAGGCGGCTGCAGAAAGCGGTGCGGCAGTATGCCTGATGCACATGCAGGGCGAGCCGCTGACGATGCAGCAGGCCCCGCACTACGAGGACGTGTTGCGCGAGGTCAGCGGCTTCCTGACCGACCGCATGATGGCCTGCGAGTTTGCCGGCATCGATCGCCGCAAGCTCGTGCTCGACCCAGGTTTCGGTTTTGGCAAGGCGCTGCCACACAACCTGGCTCTGCTGGCGAATCTGGCGGACATCGTCGCGCTGGAGCGACCGGTGCTGGTCGGGCTCAGTCGCAAGTCGATGCTCGGCGCGGTGACCGGCCGCCAGGACCCGGCCGAGCGCCTCGCCGCTTCGATCGCCGCGGCAATGCTGGCGCTGGATGCCGGCGCCCTGATCCTGCGCGTGCATGA
>JBGTIE010000706.1:0-2095 GCA_041745855.1 Lysobacterales bacterium
CGCCGGTTTCGCCCGCCGCTACGGCTTTCGCGACTTGCCGCAGCGGATCCGTTTCCGGCCGCTTGATCGCGCGCTGGCGCTGTTCCCGGGCGACGGCCTGCAGGACCTCAAGCTCGATCTGGAAAGTCTGGCGGCCGTGCCTCTGCGCCCTCGCCGCGTGCTGATCGTCGAGAACGAGGTCACCTATCTGGCCTTGCCGGCGCTGCCGGACACACTGGCCATCTTCGGCGCCGGCTACGGTCTGGCGGTGCTGGCGCAGCTGCCGTGGCTGCACCGCTGCGAAATCGACTACTGGGGCGATCTGGACACCCACGGCTTCGTGATCCTGGACGAGTTGCGCGCGGTGCTGCCACCGACCCGCTCGCTCCTGATGGACCGAGCCACCCTGCTCGCCCACGAGCCGCTGTGGGCCCGCGAACCCAGCCCCAGCCGCCGCGACCTGATCCATTTGAATCGCGACGAAGCCGAGCTCTACGATGACCTGCGCTTCGATCGGCTCGGGACCGCGATCCGGCTGGAGCAGGAGTTGGTGGGGTTTGGGTGGGTGCTGCGCAGGGTGCAGGAGAGCGGTCGCCCATGGTTCAAGGACTGAAAAAGCGAGGGCCCAGGGCCCAGGGCTCAGGGCCCAGCGGAGCGGCTGCCCTTCTGGGCCCTGGGCCCCTATGCCCTGGGCCCTTTGCTGTTCGCCCTTTTGCGCTAAGCTGCACCGCTGCGCCCCCCTGCCGTCGCCGAGCCTGCATCAGCCCCTCATGATCGACATTCCCGGCTACAAGATCCTGCGCCAGCTTGGACGCGGCGGCATGGCGACCGTTTATCTGGCCGTGCAGGCGCTGGTTGAGCGCGAGGTGGCGCTCAAGGTGATGGCGCCGCAGCTGAGCGTGGATCCCAGTTTCGGCGAGCGCTTCCTGCGGGAGGCGCGGATCGCCGCGCGCTTGCGTCATCCGCATATCGTCGCAGTGATCGAGGTTGGCGTGCACGGCGACTACCACTACGCCGCGATGGAGTACCTCTCCGGTGGACCAATCCTCAAGCGTGATGGCGACACCTTGACGCTTGCCGCGGCATTGAGGGCGGTGCGCGAGATCGCGCAGGCGCTGGACTATGCGCACGGCAAGGGCGTGGTCCATCGCGACGTCAAGCCCGATAACATCTTCCTGCGCGAGGAGGGCAGCGCGGTGCTGGGCGATTTCGGCATTGCTCGTGCGGTCGACGCCTCCGGCGCGGTGACTCGCACCGGCGCGGTTGTCGGCACGCCTATATATATGAGTCCGGAGCAGCTGCGCGGCAAGTCGGTCGACGGCCGCTCGGATCTCTACAGCCTCGGTGTGGTGTTCCACCAGCTGTTGCTCGGCTACCCGCCCTATGTGGCCGACGATGCGCTGGCGCTGGGGATCATGCATATGACCTCGCCGCTGCCGCAGTTGCCGAACGCCTATGCGCTGGCGCAGCCGCTGTTGTCGCGGCTGCTCGCGAAGGAACCTGAAGACCGCTTCCAGACCGGCGCCGAAGTGGCCTATGCGGTGCAGCGGCTGGAAGCCGAGTTGCAATCGGCCAGTCAGGCGCCGACCGAGCGTCTGCAGCTCTATGCCAGAGAGGACGACGAACGCGGCGAGCAGGAAGAGCCGGCGAACGGACCGCAGCTCGGTAGTTCCGATGCGCTCGATCTGGGGCGCGGTCGGCGCGCCGATCCGAATTTCGGTGAGATGCACGAAGCGGTCGGCGAACGTTGGCGGATGACGCCCCGCCCACCCGGACGGCGTGTCCGTCGGCACCGCCGCTGGCTGCTGCCACTGGTGTTGGTCGTGCTGACAGGGGCTGCCGTGTGGGGCTGGCAGGAGCGCGAGTCCTGGTGGCCGCAGACCGAGGCGCTGGTGGGCCGCTGGCTGCAGCTGGACGATCCGCGGCTGGCCGAATATCAGCGGCTGAAGGACACGGAAACACTGGTCCGTGCCGACGGGCTGGATGCGCTGGCGCAGTTGGAGAGCCTGCTTGCAGACAACCGCGACGACCCCCGCACGATGGGCGCGCTGGCGGCGGTCTGGCCGGCATTGATCGCCGAACTGACGCGCTTGCGCCGCGACGATTCCGCCGCGGC
>JBGTIE010000707.1:0-5629 GCA_041745855.1 Lysobacterales bacterium
AGGCAACAGCGCGGCGGCAGTCGGATAGCGCGGTTGCGGCTGGACCTGGACGCGCTCGCCGAGTTGCTGCACAAGTGCCTGGCGGTAGGCCGACCAGCCACTGCCGACGACCCACCACGTTTCGCTACCGGGCAGGCGGACGCGGTCGGGGGGCAGCACCCGCTCCTCGTCGATGGCACTGACCAGGCCCTCGCCATCGCTGCGATACAGACCCAGATAGATCTCGCCCATGCGCGCATCCATCATCGCAGCGATCGGCTTGCCTTGCGCGGCGGCGACTTCGGCCTGGGCCAGTGCGGCCAGTGAGGACACCGGCAGAACCGGTCTGGACAATCCGAAGGCCAAGCCCTGGGCGACCGATGCTGCCAGTCGGACGCCGGTAAAGGCGCCCGGACCACGGCCGAAGGCGATCGCGTCGATGGCGCGTTTGGTCACGCCGGCTTCGAGCAGCAACTCGTCGATCATCGGCAGCAGCAACTCGGCATGCCGGCGCGGCGCGACCTCAAACCGCTCGAGAATTCGATCTGGCAGGGCCAGCGCAACGGAGCAGGCTTCGGTGGAGGTTTCGATCGCAAGAATAATCATGGCTTTAGCGCATGTTCTTAACAGTGATTATAGTTTAGACCCGCAAGCGGCGGTTGTCAGGGCATTGGCGGGGCGAAACGCGGGCAACGAAAAACCAGTACGCGGACTGATGCTGACCCGGGTCAGCTTGGTTCGTTCCCGAGCACGCGGAACGCCCGGGCGAGGTTTGCTCCAGCATTTGGCACGATCGCCGTCTTGGCGCGAGTTGCCGTCTGCGGACAAGAGGCCCGCGGTTCCAGGAAAAGCTGCGGCGTTGACGGACACGCTCGGTCCGGGAGTAGAGTCAAGAGCGTGGGCGGGACGCCCAACGAGGTATGCCGTTGCTGAGCGGCATTGTCGCTGTCGTGATGCATGTTGCGGCCTGCGGGCGGGACGCCCGCGGTCCCAGGGAAAGGCGGCCGCCATTGCTGTTCACTGGAACTGCAACTGGCCACTGGAACTGGCCACTGGAACTGCAACTGGCCACTGGAACTGGCCACTGGAACTGGCCACTGGAACTGGCTACTGGAACTTGGAGCGCTCTAACTGGAACTTGGAACTGGCCACTGGAACCGCTCTCCCTCAGCGATCAGTCAGAGTCAGCCCAGGCAACGCCCGCAGCGGATCAGTTCCGAAGACTTGCGACGGTGTGCACCAACCCTCGGGAGTGGCGCCGCAGAGGACGCGTTCGATCGCGTACAGGGCGCAGGTGACGGTCAGGTCGTAGCCGTCCGGGCCGCTGAGCAGGCTGCTGGCGCGGGTGCCGACGTCGTTGACCACCTCGCCGTAGTACCAGCTCTTGCCACGGGCGCGCTCCTTAGCACTCGGTCCGAGCGGGCGCGAATTGACGTAGCGGTCGAGCAGACGCGCGAGCGGGCCGCTGCTGATCAGGTTGCGGTAGCGCATCGCCATCTGCAGTGCGCCCGGCACCGCGGCGTAGCAGGAAACGAACTGAATGCCGGTGCTGATCCCGGCGCTGAACAAGTCGCCACGCCACGGAAAGCTGATCGCCGGGCGTTTGCCGCCAGGGCCGAAATGGAACTCCCTGGGCTCCAGCGACAGTTCCACCGGCCGCAGTTGGCCGCCCTCACGGGCGTAAGCCTGATTGCGCAGGGATTCGAGCAGCGTGCGCAGCGAGCCGCGCGAGAGCTTGGCGGCATCGGTGGCAAAGGCCAGCGTCAGGGTCACCGCCGACGGCAGCCGCTGCTTCAGGTGCAAGGCCAGGGCGTCACTCGGCAAGACGCCGTTGCCGACGCCGGGCAGCAGCAGCACGCCGTTGTCGCGGGCGCGCTCGTCGAGTCGATGGAGTGAGCGAAAATCGCCCACCTCGCTGGAGATGTCCAGATAGTGCACCCCCAGCCGCAGGCAGGACTGCGCCAGGCCGTTGGCGGTGAGCGAGAACGGCCCGGCGCAGTTGAGCACCAGTCGCACGCCCATCAGCCCCTTCTCAACCGCGGCCCGGTCTTCCATCCCGAAACAGCGCGTCGGCCGCTCCAATTCCGTGCCCAGCGCGTTCAGCCGGGCCTCGTTACGCCCGGCCAGGATCACCGCATGTCCACGCCGCGCGGCTTCTCTCGCGATCAGACCGCCGCTGTAGCCGGTGGCGCCATAGAGCAGCCAGGAGGGTTTGAATTGAGCCATGTACTGGGCTGCCCGTGACGTGGGGGAGGCGGGTTGCGCTCAGGCTTCGACGACCGAGGGCGCGCCGCGGTTCTGGTAGTGGCGCTGCAACACATCGGCGACGCAGGCGGTCAGGCGCTTGCCGGTCGGGATGTGCAGGAATTCGTTCGGGCCGTGCGCATTGGACTTCGGACCGAGCAATCCGGTGACCATGAACTGGGCTTGCGGGAAGCGCTCCTGCAGCATGTTCATGAACGGAATCGTGCCGCCCTCGCCCATCGCCGCCGCCCGCGGCCCGAAATAATTTTGACTGGCCTCATTGACCGCCGCGCTCAGCCATGGGACGGTGGCCGGTGCGGCCCAGCCCTGGGCCGACTTCTCGACCTCGAACTCGACCTTGGCCCCGTACGGCGGATCCTTCTCCAGCACCTCCTTCAAGGCCCGGCTGGCGACCTCGCCACTGAGCGTGGGCGGTAACCGGACCGACAGCTTTACCGCGGTTTGAGGTCGCAGCACGTTGCCGGCATCGACCAGGCTGGGCATGCCCTCCATCCCGGTGATCGCCAGCGCCGGTCGCCAGCTACGGTTGAGGATCAGCTCGGTCAGTTCGCGACTGACCGGCTGCATGCCCTGCTGCCACGGAAAGCTGCTGTAGACCTCTTCGCCCAGCAGGCTGGCCGACTCCTGCGCCTGGGCAATGCGCTCGCCCGGAATGTCCACATGCAGCAGATCGATCTTGATCTGACCGCTGGCTGGATCCTCGATCCGGTCCAGCAGCTGGCGCAGAATGCGGAAGGACGAGGGCACGATGCCACTGGCCGCGCCCGAGTGGACCCCTTCGTGCAACACCTTCACCCGCAGTGTGCCGCCGGCCAGGCCGCGCAGGGACGTGGTCAGCCAGAGCTGATCGTAGTTACCGGCGCCCGAATCCAGGCAAACCACCAGCGACGGCGTGCCGATGCGGTCGGCCAGATGATTGATGTAGAAGGGCAAATCGTAACTGCCCGATTCCTCGCAGCCTTCGATCACGATGACGCAGCGAGAGTGATCCAGGCCGCGATCGTGCAGCGCCATGATTGCGATCAGCGAGGCGTACAGCGCGTAGCCGTCATCGGCCCCGCCGCGACCGTAAAGCCGGTCCTGCGTCAGCACCGGCGTCCACGGCCCCAGATCGACATTCCAGCCGACCATCTCCGGCTGCTTGTCCATGTGGCCGTACATCAGCACGGTGTCCTCACCCTTGCCCGGAATCTCGATCAGCAGCAGCGGCGTGCGCCCGGGCAGCTGGATGCGTTCGATAAGCATGCCCGGGATCGGCTGGTCACGGGCCCAGGTTTCAAGCAGGTCCATCGCCTCGTTCATGTAGCCATGCTCGGACCAGTTCGGATCGAACATCGGCGACTTGTTCGGGATCTTGATGTAGGTCGACAGCTCCGGAATGACCTCCCGATCCCACTTGTCATTGACGAAACGGGTCAGCTTCTCGTTCTGCACCACACACTCCCTGCTGTCGCCCACTTGAGGCTGAATCACTCGCGCGCTCAGGTCCAAAAGGGCCCATAAAGGGCGTAAGTGTACCTTCTGCGGCGGCTCGTGGGGGACCGGACACAGGGGGTGCGTTTCAAACTGACGCCGGGATGGGATCCGGTGGATTCAAGTCGGAGTCGGGGTCGGAATCGCTATCGGAATCGACGGCAACGGATCGATACCGATTCCGATACCGATGCCGACCCCCAGGGCCTCGTGCTAGGCAGCCGATTGCTTACCGCGGCAGCTCGCAGGACTTGTCGGCGAGCAGCGGGATCAGATCGGGATCGGTCCATTCGGGCTTGCTGCCGGGACCCGGCAACGCAAGGATGCGGTTCGCGGAGCTCACCGACATCCTACGGCGTGGGCCAGCTCTTCTGGGCCCTGGGCCCTGGGCCCTGGGCCCTGCTCTCCCCGGCCCCTCAGGCCTCAGCCCTCAGCCCTGCTCTCCACCCAGCTCGCCATCCTCAACGCGTTCTCATGCTGCGCCCTGGGAAGCAGCCAGCGCAGGGCCTGATCCAGATCGCTGCCAGCCGGGCAACCGAGTTGGGCGCACAGATAGATCGTCGACAGCCCCTCCGGGCCACAGCTGGCGCTGCGCCGACAGGCGACCAAATCGGCGGCTGGCGCCAGCGCCGCTTCCAGGTCGATGCGCACCGGCGGCACGCGGCCGGGATAGATCTGCGCCAACGGCAGGGCTCCGTCGGCGAGCAGATGGCGCAGGGCTTCGTGCAACAACGCAGCGTCGGCCGATTGGCGCAGCAATTCGATCGCCAACTGGTACGCCGCCGCCGGTCCGGCCTCGGCCTCACGATTGGCCGGGACGTTCCGTCGCCAGGCCTGCTGGATCGGATCGTTTCCTGCCAGCGGTTCGAGCATTCCGGGTGGCAGTCCGCCGCAGCGCTGCTCGAGTGCGTCCAGCCACGGCCGCCGACTCGCATCCAGATCGACCCGGGCGCTGACCCCGTCGGGCCGGTGAACCAGTGCGCAGGCCATCCGCACTTCATCATGCAATGTCTTGAGCCAGGGACGCTCAGCGCCCGGCAGCGCCAACAAGCTGGCCAGCGCAGGTGCATAGCGCGATGCATTGCGAACGCTGGCCGGCTCAGGCTGCACCGGCACCAACAGCCCGACCGCCGGCGGTGAGTTCGGACCGCTGTCGACCACTACGGCCTGGGAATTCGACGTTGCCGACCCAGGCGACTGCCGCAGTGACTGCCGATCGGCTTCCCCCAAACCATCGGTCGGCTCTGACGCCAGCCAGATCAACAACAGGCCGAGCAGGGTCAGGACCAGGCTCGCCGCCAGTACCACCCAGCGCCTGCTTGGCGCGACGACGGCCGCAGGCTGCCCGAACGGTCGCCGTGACGGGAGCTGTGCTGGCGGCAGCTGTGCTTCAGCCCGCATCGACTGGCACCTCCTGCAACAGCCATGCATGCACCGCCTTTGCGGCGCTGAAATCCCGTGGCGAAAGCGCCTCGAACCAGGCTTCCAGCAGATCGGCGCCAACGTCGCAGCCGTGCATCGCGCAAACCTTCAGGGTCAGCAGGCTGTTGCTGCCACAGGCCCGATAACGGGCGCAGTCACGCCAGTCCTGGACCACCGCGATAACCGCCTCCGCATCGGCCGGGAGCAAGCGGCGGCTGTCGCTGAAGATCCGCTCCTGCGGCAGGGCATCGACCAGATAGGCCTCGATCCAGGCGTCCACCAGGGCCTGGCTGGTTCGCGCCTGGCGCAAATGCGCAAGGGCCTGAGCGGCGCTCGGCAGCGGCGACTGCTCGGCCCGCTCGCTGCGTACATCCATCCCCGGACGATAGAGCGAGGGCATCGGCACACCGGCGCAACGCTCGAGCAGCGCCTCGCGGGCCCAGTCGCGCCGCGGATCAGGTTCGCGCCGACCTTCCAGTCGGAGCAAGCT
>JBGTIE010000708.1:0-3035 GCA_041745855.1 Lysobacterales bacterium
CCAGCCAGCGAGCGGGCGCACTGATGCCCCGGCCCGCCGTCCTGTTGTGCGGCTTGCTCGCCCTGGCGGTCGTCGGCAGTGCGATCGCGGTGGTCGTCGCCCGTCACGAAAGTCGGCGCAGCTTTACCGAACTGGAGATGCTCGTGGCGCAGCGCGATGAACTGAACATCGACTGGGGTCGGCTGCAACTGGAGCAGGCGACCTGGGCCGACCCGAACCGAATCGAAAAGATGGCGCTGCAGGATCTGGGGCTGGTGTTTCCGGCGACCGGCCAGCGCAAGGTGCTGACGCCATGAAGCAACGTCCGGCCAGGGTCAATCCACGGCTGCGTCTGTACGCGGTGCTGCTGGTGTTCGGCGTGGCCGGCAGCGGGCTGCTGGCGCGGGCGATCGATCTGCAGGTCCTGCGCAAGGACTTCTATCAGGATCAGGGTGACGCGCGCTTCCTGCGCGAAGTACCGATTCCCGCCTACCGCGGCAACATCACCGACCGCCACGGTGAGCCGCTGGCTGTCAGCACGCCGGTGATCTCACTCTGGGCCGACCCGGGCCGGCTGCTGGAAGCGCCCGACCGCGTCGGTGAACTGGCCGCTGCCCTGAATCTGGACGAGGCCGCGCTGCGGGAGCGGCTGGAGCAGCGGCGAACCCGTGAGTTCGTCTATCTGGAGCGCCATTTGAGTCCGCAGAAGGCCCAGCGGATACTTGATCTGGAGCTGCCTGGCGTCAATTCGCAGCGAGAGTTCAAGCGCTACTACCCCGCCGGTGAAGTGTTCGGCCATGTGCTGGGCTTCACCAATATCGACGACCGCGGTCAGGAAGGACTGGAGCTGGCCTTCGATCACTGGCTGGCCGGCACCCCGGGCAGCAAGCGGGTCATCCGCGATCGCCGCGGCCGTGTCGTGGAGACGGTCGAACAGGCCAGGGCTCCCAAGCCTGGTCAGGACCTGACCCTCAGCCTGGACCGCCGCCTGCAGTATCTGGCCTATCGGGAACTGGCCGCGGCAATGGTCGAGCACAAGGCCAAGGCCGGCTCGGTGGTGGTGCTGGATGTGGCCAGCGGCGAAGTGCTGGCGATGGTCAACCAGCCGTCCTTCAATCCCAACAACCGGACCCGGGCAACCACCTCGCGGATGCGCAATCGCGCCACCATCGACGTCTTCGAGCCGGGCAGCGTGATCAAGCCCTTCACTGTTGCCGCAGCGCTGGAGAGCGGTCGCTTTGATGACCGCAGCATCATCGACACCAGCCCGGGCACGCTGGCGGTGGCCAATCATGTGGTTCGCGACTTCCGCAGCTACGGCCGGCTGGATCTGGCCGGTATCCTGGCCAAGTCGAGCAATGTTGGCGCAACCAGGCTCGCCCAGGGCATGTCCAGCGAGCACCTGTGGGACATGTACCGGCGCTTCGGCTTCGGCCAGCCGACCGGCTCGGGCTTTCCTGGCGAGGCCCCCGGCAGCCTGCCTGATCCGAAACGCTGGGGCCCGGTGGAGCGCGCCACGCTGTCTTATGGTTACGGCCTGTCGACCACCGTCCTGCAGCTGGCGCAGGGCTTTGCCGCGCTCGCTGACGGCGGTCGAATGCGCTCGCCTTCGTTCGTGCATGGCTCCAACAACCCCTCCACTGCGGTCATCGACCCGATCCTGGCCGAGCTGGTCAAGACCATGCTGGAGACGGTGACCGAAGATGGCGGCACCGCGACGCGTGCCAACGTGGAGCACTACCGGGTCGCCGGCAAGACCGGCACCGCGCGCAAGATCGGCAGCGGCGGTTACGAATCGCGTTACATCTCGGTCTTCGCCGGCTACGCGCCGGCCGACCGGCCGCAGGTGGCTTGCGTGGTCGTCATCGATGAACCCACCGGCGGGGCGTACTACGGCGGCGCGGTCGCCGCGCCGGTGTTCTCCAGGGTCGTCGGCGGAGCGCTGCGTTTGTTCGATGTGCCGCCCGCCAGCGGTCTGCCCGAGGGTACCCAGATCGCCGCACTGGCCAGCCCGGTCGCCGAACCGGTGGAGCCATGAGCGCAAGCACCCTGAGCATGGCCAGTTGGATCGGCAAGGCTGGTCTGAGTGTGGAACTCCCGCCGGACCTGGCCTGCGTACCGGTGCGCGGCATGGCGCTGGACAGTCGGGCGGTGGAACCGGGGGATGTCTTCGTGGCCCTGCGCGGCGAGCGCAGCCACGGCCTGGACTTCGTCGCCCAGGCCGAACAGCGCGGCGCCGTTGCGGTGCTCAGTGACGAGCCGTCGGCGGCGACGATTCAGCTGCCGTTGCTGACCGTGCCGGGCCTGGCAGGTGCCGCCGGCCGGCTCGCCAGTCTGGCCTTCGGTGAGCCTTCGCGCCGGCTCGGCGTGCTCGGCGTGACCGGGACCAATGGCAAGACTTCGACCGTACAGTTCCTGGCCCAGAGCCTGACCGCGCTGGGCCACAAGGTGGCGACCCAGGGCACCCTCGGCAGCGGCTTTGCCGGTGCGCTGGAAAGCGCCGAACGGACCACCCCGGACGCCGCCGTGACCCAGCGTTGGCTGGCCGGGATGCGCGCGGCTGGCGCCGACCTGGTGGCAATGGAAGTGTCGTCCCATGCGCTGGTGCAGAGGCGCGTTGACGGCGTCCATTTCCGCGCCGCGCTGTACACCAATCTGAGCCGCGACCATCTCGACTACCACGCCGACATGGAGGACTACTTTGCGGCCAAGGCACGCCTGTTCGGCTGGCCCGGGCTGGAAGTGGCAGTGATCAACCTCGATGACCCCTGGGGTCGCCGATTGCAGGGGATGCTGGCGCCGAAACTGCGCTGTATCGGCTACGCGATCGAACAGCCGGCCGAGTTGCGCGCCGAGTCTGTCTGCGCCGACGCCCATGGGCTGAGCTGTGAGTTGGTCCATGACGGTGCGCGGGCAGCGCTGCGGCTGCCGCTGCTGGGACGCTTCAATCTGAGCAATGCACTGGGCGTGGCCGCGACATTGCTGGCGCTGGGCCATACGCTGGCCGACACTGCCCGCGCGCTGACCGCCTTGCGTCCGGTGCGCGGCCGGATGGA
>JBGTIE010000709.1:0-10898 GCA_041745855.1 Lysobacterales bacterium
GCGACACCGGTCGCGCCGGCCAGCGTCCCGGCGGAGCCGGATGACCAGACCGCGGCGGCGACCGGCTTTGTCCAACGCGGCAGCGGCGAGTTGATCAATGTCGCGGCAGCCTCACGCGCTCCCCGACCGCTGCCGGCCGACGGTGACATCACCTTCAACTTCGAAGGTGCCGGCATTCCCGAGGTGGTCAAGGTCATCCTCGGGGATTTGCTGCAGGAGAACTATGTGATCGCGCCCGGCGTCGGCGGTCAGGTCACCTTCTCCACCTCGCGGCCGGTCAACGGTCAGCAGGCGATGAGCATCCTGGAAATGTTGCTGTCGTGGAACAACGCCACGATGATTTTCCAGGAGGGCCGCTACGTGGTCGTGCCCACCGCTAACGCGGTGCCTGGCAACCTCTCGCCGCGGATGGGCCGCATGCGCGATGGTCGCGGCTACGAAGTGCGCGCAGTGCCGCTGCAGTTCATTTCGGCCACCGCGATGGAAAAGCTGCTGCAGCCCTATGCCAAGCCGGGTTCGATCTTGCGTGCCGACAACCCGCGCGCGCTGATCGTCGTTGCCGGCACCCGCGCTGAGTTGCAGAACTACCTGCAGACCATCGAAACCTTCGATGTCGATTGGTTGTCCGGAATGTCGGTCGGCGTGTTCCCGCTCGATGTGGTTGGAGCCGACAACATGAAGACCGAACTCGATGCGCTGTTCGGTGAAGGCGAGGAGTCGCCGCTGGCCGGTGTCGTCCAGATCCTGCCGATCGAACGACTCAATGCGCTGATGGTCATCACGCCCAATCCCATCTATCTCGATCAGGTGGGGAGCTGGATCAAGCGCCTGGACCGGGCCGGCAATGAGGCTGGATTGAGGTTGTTCGTCTACGACGTCAAGAACGTCAAGGCTGCCGACCTGGCTGATCGCCTGAACGACATCTTCGGCAGCAGTGGCGGTGGGGGCGGACGTTCCCAGTCGGCTGCCGGCAGCGTCGCGCCGGGGTTGCCTTCAGCGGAGATCCGCAGCAGCAGCGGCCGTGGCCTGAACAACAGCAGCATCGGCGGCGGAATGCGCCCACAACAGGGCAACTTCAACCGCCCTGGCGGCGCGCCATTGCCCCAGGAAGGTGCAGGCGAAGCGGCTCAGAGCACACAGGTCATCAATACCCCCGGCGAGGCGACCCAACAGGGCCTCGCGCTGTTTGACGCCGAGGAGGTCCGCATTACCGCCGTGGAGGAGAACAACCAGCTCCTGATCCGCGCGACAGCGGGACAGTTTGAGACCATCCGCGGTGCCATTTACCAACTCGACGCGGTACCGCTGCAGGTGCACATCGAGGCGATGATTCTGGACGTTACCCTGAATGATTCGCTGCGTTTTGGCGTCAACTGGTTTATCGAGAACGCAATTCGCACGGCCGACGTTGCGGCAGACTTTGGGGAGGGATCGGTGATCCCTGCGTTTGATCCAGAATCCAGCGACCCCCGTGCGAGGATGCCCAATCCGAACAAGAACCGGAGCAACTGGAGCGGATTGGCTGGCTTCATTCGACCATCGGGGATCGGTTGGCTGTTCGACGGTCCCGACGTGCGCGCGATCGTCGATCTGCTGGACTCGGAAAGCCAGGTCAACGTGCTTTCCACCCCATCCTTGCTGGTCCTGAACAACAAGCAGGCCACCATCAATGTCGGACAGCAGATTCCAGTCAATAGCGCCTTCGTCAATCCCGGTCTCGGCACCGGATCGAGTACCGTCGTACAGTTCCGTGATACCGGCATCACCCTGACCGTGGTTCCCCGGGTCAATCCCGGTGGTTTGGTCTTCATGGAGATCCAGCAGGAGGACAGTACTCCCGCTGGCGATGTCGGCGGCAGCAACAATCCCCCAGTCAACCAGAAGATCATCCAGACCGAAGTGGCGGTGCAGAGCGGCCAGACGGTGTTGCTGGCGGGTTTGATCAAGCAGACCGACCGGCACTCGGACAGTGGTTTTCCGGGTCTGAGAAAAGTGCCGGTGCTTGGCCGGCTATTTGGCTCCACCTCCCGGATCACGGACCGGAGCGAGTTGATCGTGCTGATCACGCCCACCGTGATCGAGAACCCGCAACAGGCTGCCGAACTGACCCTGGAGTACCAGCAGCGCCTGAAGGGCCTGGAGCCGCTGCTGCGGCAAAAGGCCGAGCTGGAGCGGGCGCGGGACAATGCGCGTGAGGCGGTGCGGCAGGCGAAGGAAGCCGCGGCGATCCAGGCCGCCAGGGAACGGGCTCCATCAACCGACCCGCGCTTTGAAGAGCTGCAGTAGCCGCTAGCACGCCAAGGTCCTCAGACCAAACAGGGCCAGTCGCAGTCCCGTTCAGGAACTTCTCCGCTTCGGACGGGTCTGCGCTTGCCGATCCGTGTCGTTGCGGTCAAAGTCTGTCGTCGGGGCTTCGGTCCCATGTTCTGGCCTGGTCTGGCCGTCGGCGTGCCGCCTTGTCAGTCATCCCGTCATTCCGTCATCAATCATCGGAGTTCATACCTTGAACCTGCATCGCTCCCTCTTGCGCCCCGGCGCAACCGTACTCGCCCTTGCCCTGCTCGGCGCCTGCGCAACCCAGACTCAGCCCGGTGCCGGACCGATTGCCGGCCCGGCCGCCAGCCGTGTTGCACCGGAAGAGGCGGTCCAGGAGCGCGCCGCGGCTCGCTGGCAGGCGTTGGTCGAGCGCCGCTTCAGCGACGCCTACGCCTTTCTCAGCCCGGGCTACCGCGAACTCACCAGCATCAACGAATACGTCGCGGCGATGTCCAACCGCCCGGTCCGATGGGAAAGCGCCGACGTCACCAAGGCCAGCTGCGAGGCGGATGTGTGCAAGGTCAATGTCCTGATGACCTACAGCCTGAACATGCCCCAGCCCGGCGTGGGTCGCATCCAGAGCTACTCGGGGATCGACGAACAATGGCTTCAGCTCGACGGTGAGTGGTTCCATCTGCCCGACGACAGCTGATTTTCGCAATCAGTTGTTGCCTCTTGCCCAGCCCCTATGCTAGTTTTCTTGCACTTCCTTCGCCTGCTGGTCAGGAGTGCGACTGTGCCTTGGGGGGAAAGGAAGCGAAGCCCTGTATCCTTGGAGTGCTGAAATGAGAAAAAATCCCTTAGCGGGTGCACTGGCTGCCGCCGTCATCGGCGCAGTTGGCGTGTCCAACATGGCTACCGCTCTTAACCTGAGCAACGAAGGCGTTGGTCAGGTCCTGATCTATCCCTTCTACACCGCGAATGGTAACAACGACACCCTGATTTCCGTCGTCAACACCACGTCGAATTCGAAGGCTGTCAAGGTCCGCTTCATCGAGGGCTACAACAGCCGCGAAGTGCTGGACTTCAATCTGTACCTGTCCGAGTACGACGTGTGGGCAGCAGCGATCACCTCCGGCGCCCGCGCCGGTGTGGCCGCCGAAGTGCCGATCCTGATCTCCCGGCCGAATGCCGATCCGCAGAACAATCCGCTGATCGACGACCTGGAAGACACCTGCACGGTGCCGCCGACCGGTCAGAGCAGCCCGTACACCAATCTGCCGACGCTGGCGAACGGTGTGGCTTACGTGCCGTTCCGTACCCAGTTCCTGAATGATGCGGGCGGCCAGGTGCCGGCGCGCATGTTCGAGGGCTATGTCGAAATGATCGAGATGGCCACCGTTCCGGAAGGCACCCTTCCTGACGCGTGGATCACTCACGGCGTCAACGGCGAACCGGGTTCCTGCCTGGCGCTGGAAGAGGCCTGGCGTGTCGGTACCCCGGGTTCCGGTTTCACCGGTGCCATTGGTTTCTGGCGCGGTGCCAACCCGACCGACAACGGTGGCCTGACGCCTCCGAGCGGCGGTCTGTTTGGTGGTGGCGCGATCATCAACGTGCCTGATGGTACGTTCATGAGCTACACCGCCGAAGCCATCGAAGGCTTCAACTCGGTCGAGACCGCGCACACCCAGCCGGGTGACGCGCTGCCTCAGCTCGCCGATGCGCGTAGCGTCACTGGCACGATCACGTCCAACGTGTTCACCCAGCAGGGTCAGGTCCAGAGCTCCAATTGGGGCCCGAGCCGTCTCGGTGGCGCGACCCAGAATGGTCGTATCGACGCTATCTCGCACGTCATCGCTCTTGACCATGTCTACAACGAGTGGACTTCCGAGCGCGCGCTGAATGCTTCGTCCGAGTGGGTTGTCACCTTCCCGACCAAGCGCTTCTACGTCGATCGTCCGGCCCCGGCCTTCCCGCCGTTCACTCGCGTCTTCGGTTCGAGTGGCGCGTGCGAGCCGGTGAACATCACCGTGTTCGATCGTGAAGAGAACTTCCTGCAGATCGTCGACTTCTCGCCGCAGCTTGCGGCCGGTCTGGCGCTGTGCCGCGAAGTGAACGTGATCAGCTTCAACCAGGCGGCCGGTGCGAGCACCGTCTTCGGCTCCCCGACCAAGGTCAACGTCCGTACGATCGAGCAGACACTCGGCACCCCGGCGACCAAGGTCTTCGAGCGTGGCTGGATGGATCTTGATCTGGCCGGTCTCGGCAACGGCAATCCGTTCCTGCCGCCACCGGTCGGTCCGGTGCACGCCAGCCGCGTCTCGAACGACGGCGACGTGTTCTTCGGTCTGCCGGTCGTCGGTTTCTGGGCGGTTCGGGTCGAGAATGCCAACGCTGCCCCTGGCGTCGGCGCCGGCAACTACGGTGGTCTGTATCGTCACCGCGGTTCCCGTCTGTGCGAGAACGCCACCGCAGGTACCTGCAACAACTGAGGTCCCCGCAGTTAATCGTTCCACGTAAGTAAGACTGGCCCCTTGGCTTGCCAAGGGGCCAGTTTTTTTGTGCAATGGGACAAGGTTCCAGAATCACGCAGGGTGCATTGTCACGTCCACGTACATCGATCCAGCCAATACCTTCATACCGAGACAAAGCCAATGCCGTTTCACTCCAGAATTCTGCTGAGTTGCCTGATGCTGTTTGGCGCCAGCCACGTTCATGCGCAGAGCCAGATGACCATTGATGGCAACTGCAACTTTCCGCTCGCCACCAGCGGTACGTCGGTTTCGATCAATCCGGCCAGTGGCAATGTGACTGTAAGCAGTCAGTCGGGCGTCAACTGTACGGCCGCCGGCGTCTCGCTTTCGCTGCCGACGTCAGCAACGGTCGGTACGACGTTCAACGTCAGTTGGAACGCGACCGGCACCAGCGGCACCAGTCCCTGTACGCCCAGCGGCGGCGGCAACTCGAACTGGGCCAATCAGGGCGCCTTGCCAAGCAACGGCAACCGGACCATCACCGCGCCTGGTACGGCCGCGAACAACGTCGCCTTCACCATCACTTGCGCAACCGGTAGCACACCGGTCAGCGACACGAAAACCATGAACTTCACCGGTGGTGGCGGTGGTGGTGCATCGGTCGATCTGGTTACACCCAGTTCAGTTGCGGTTGGGCAAAACTTCACGATCAGCTGGAACTCCACCGGGACCAGCGGCACCACTCCCTGCACCCCCAGCGGTGGCGGCACGACCAACTGGTCCACTCTGGGCTCGCTGGAACCCACCGGCCAGCGCACGATCACCGCGCCTGCCACGGCCGGAAGCGCGACCTTCACGATCAGTTGCGCCACCGGCGGCACGCCGGTCAGCGATTCGGAGACCGTGACCTTCTTCGCCGATGTCGATTGCACGGGCGTCGGCCCGCCGCCAGGCATCAGCGCGGGGGCGCCACAAAACTGGACCAGCCTTTACGGCGGTATCCAGTTCCCGCAACCCTTGCAGACCCTGGCCGACATCCCGATGACCCCCGGCGCAGCTCGCGTGATCCGGATCATTCCGCAGTTGCAGGCCACCCCTTCGCAGAACCTGGGTTCGCTGGTCTATACCAGCTTCCAGCATGCCAACGTGGTCGCGAGCATCAGTCCCTGCCCGAACGATTTTCGGCAGGCGGTGCTGAACACAGCAACCCAGCGCTGCTTCATGCCGGCTTCGGAACAGATTGATGTGCCCTACCGGTTGACCGGATTCACGCCCCTGTACTGCAACCTGAATCCAGGTCAGACCTACTACATCAACCTGCATGTAGGAACGAGCAGTTCGCCGGATGGAACCGGCGCCTTCTGCGCCAGTGGAACCTGCAACTATCGGGGCGGGACTCAGGCGGGCTTGATCTCGGCTGGGGAACCTGCTGACGACTAGCCGCTTGCGGCGAAATGAACTCACGGAAGGCCCGCGGTCTCAAGCCGCGGGCCTTTTGCGTTGCGGACGGCGGGGCGCGGAACTCCGCCTTGTTTATCCGGTCAGATGGACCCTTCGCCCCTGGAGTATCGATTCGATGAGTTACACCGTTCGCTGTTGGTCGTTCCTGCTGGTGTCGCTGGCACTTGCCAGCCAGGCCCAGGCGCAGATGCATCCCTCCGAGGCGCCGCTCGCCTGGCGCGGCGATACCAAGGTGACGGGCAGGGACCTCGAGGCCAAGCTCGCCGACTTGAGCGAGGCCGACCGCATCAGTTCGCTGCTGAGTACCGACCGGCTCGCATTGCTGATGGATGCCACACTGCTCACCCTGCAGATGGCGGAGACAGCCAAGGCCGCGGGCCTGGACACCGATCCGGTTGTGCAACGGCAGATGGAACTGGCCGCGATGGAGGTACTGGCCGATCACGCGCTGCGCATGGAGCTGACCAGACAGGCGCCGGCCGATCGGGAGAAGGCGCTGGAGAGCTACGCCAGGGAACGCTATCTGGCCAATCGCGAAACCTTCAATGTACCCGCCGTGACCCGGGTCCGTCATCTGCTGATCACCCACGATCGCCGAGCTGACGGTGAAGCCGAAGCCCTGGCCAATGAACTGCATGCGCGAGCCGTGGCGGGGGAGGATTTCGAGCAACTGGTCATGGAGTACTCCGATGATCTCTCCAAGCGCAACAATGCCGGCATCATCGACGTCATGCCCAGCGCCAATCTCGACACCTCCTTCGTCAAGGCGGCCAATGCCTTGAGCGCGCAGACACCCTACAGCGGCGTCGTGCGGACGGCCTTTGGCATGCACATCCTGCACTTCCTCGAGCGCACGGCTGGCGAAGAGCGCAGCTTCGACCAGGTCAAGGACAGCCTCATGAATTCGCTCGATCGTCGCTTCGAGGAGAGTCGCAAGCAGACGCTGCTGGCCAATCTGCGCGCCGACGCGCCGAATCACGACGAACAGGCGATTGGCACCTATCTGGACTCACTGACGCGTCGGCAACAGGCCTTGCAGACCTCGGAATAGAGCGTGGCCAGTGTCCGAACAGACTCGCCGTATTCCGGCCGACTGCGGATTCACCGCAAGGCCCCACCCAGCAAGGCGTGACCCATGCAGGCCCTGAATGGCGCCAGCCAACTGGCAAGCCTCATTCCGCACTTCACCCGGCGTGAGGTCAACAGTCGCTATCTGGGCAGCGTCAGCGGGCTGGCGTGGGCCTTCGTCCATCCGCTGGCGCAACTGGCGCTGTATGCAACGGTCTTTGTCCATATCTTCGGTGCGCGGATCCCGGAAGCCGCGGAGATCGGCTTTGTCCCTTATGTGGCCGCGGGCTTCTGGGCCTGGCTGTTGTTTGCCGAAGGGGTGAGCCGCTGCCTGCCGGCGATCGTCGACAACGCCAGCCTGATCGGCAAGGTCAAGTTGCCCGCCGAAGTGCTGGTTATCGCCTCGATCATCGCCACCTTCGGCGTGCACCTGATCGGATTTGCGTTCGTTCTGGTGTTGCTGGCCCTGACCGGCACGAGTATCAGCTTGACCGGCGCACTGATCGCCCTGCCAGTGCTGTTGATGCTCGGGCTGTTCACGCTGGGCGTCGGCTTCATTCTCGCCGCCTGTCAGGTTTTCGTGCGCGATCTGGCGCAGATCGTCCAGCAACTGCTGGCATTCGGGTTCTTCCTGACGCCCATCCTCTATTCACGCAGCATGCTGCCGGAGTTCGCCCGCGACCTGATGGCCATCAATCCGCTCACCTACTACCCGGAGAAACTGCGCCTGCTGCTGCTGATGGACGAGTTCAGCGTCGGTAGTGCAGACTTCATCGCGCTCATCGTGGCGCTTACGACCTTGGTAGCGGGCGTGGCATTGTTCCGCCGTCTGGCGCAGCATTTTGAAGATTTCCTGTGAACCCCGCAGCCCAAACTGACCTCAGTGACCAGAGCCCTGAGCGCATCGACTCCGGCGTTGCGAATGACCGCTCCGTAGCCAGCGCGCCTGCCTCGGCGTCCACGGTCCTGATCGATGCGCGTGGCCTGGGCAAGGCCTTTCCGAAGGTCTTCAAGCCGACGGACAGGTTGCGCGCGCTGTGGAATTTGACCCTGGGCCGACGGTCGCCGGATTCGGTGCCGGTGCTCAGCGACATCGACTTCCAGATCCATCGTGGCCAATCGCTGGGCGTGATCGGGGAGAACGGCGCGGGCAAGTCGACCCTGCTCAAGCTGATCTCCGGCGTCCTGACCCCGACCAGCGGATCGGTCACCGTCAATGGCACGGTGGCAGCGCTGCTCGAACTCGGGGCCGGTTTTCACCCTGAATACAGCGGCCGCGACAACATCACGATCGCCTCGGCCCTGCTCGGCATGAGTGCGGCGGAAATCCAGGCACGGCGCGAGGAGATCATCGAGTTTGCCGACCTCGGCGCATACATCGACGAGCCGATCAAGCACTACTCCACCGGCATGGTGGTGCGACTGGGATTTGCGATCGTCGCCACCCGTCAGCCAGACATCCTGATCACCGACGAGGTCCTGGCCGTTGGCGATGAATCGTTCCAGAAGAAATGTGTGCGCTGGATCGAACAGTACGTTGCCCGCGGCGGCACCTTGTTGCTGGTCAGTCACAGCATGTATCACATACAGAAGCTCTGTCGGCATGCCATCTGGCTGCGGGACGGCCGCGTCGTGCAGTATGGCGATGTTTTCGACGTGACCCAGGAGTACCTGGCTTACCACGAGCGCAAGACAGCCGCAGAGCGCGAGAAGCACCCTCAGGCCACCGGGGTCGACCAGTACCGGATCAGCCGCTATGCGACCAATGGCCAGGCCGAGGAGATGCATCTGACCCTGTCCCAGGGTGACGACCTGAAAGTGGAAGTCGAGATCCATTCGCCGGACGATCGCGAGCCGCACATGCTGGTCGGCCTGCTGCGCGCCGACGGCACGCCGGTATACGGTTCCGGCTCGGAATTTGATGGCATCCGGCCGCTCAAGCTGGCCCCACACAGCTATGCCTACTGTCTGACCTTCGAGCGCCTGGCTCTACTCCCCGGTCACTACACGCTGCGCGTTTTCGCACTTGATCCGGAAGGCCTGCGAGTTTTTGACATGGCCCTGCGAGATCTGGTCATCCGCGGCGAAACCCGCGAAATGGGGATGGTCCGGCTGGCCCACCACTGGGGTGAGGGCTAACGGGCCGCGCCCCGCGGCGCCAGCCAACGATGCCCACCACCGTCATCATTCCGATCTACAACGCAGCCCAGGCCCTGGCGCGCTGCCTGGCCAGCCTCGGCAGACACGGTCAGCCGGCGCTCGAGTATCTGCTGATCGACGATGCCTCGCCCGACCCGGCCATTGCGCACTTGCTGACGCGCCTGCCGGACCTGCCGGCACCGCTTCGACGGCTGCGCAATCCGGCCAACCTCGGCTTTGTCGGCACGGTCAACCGCGGCATCGCCGAAAGCACCGGCGACGTGCTGCTGCTGAACTCGGACACGATCGTCACCGAAGCCTGGCTGGAGCGGATCGAGGCCTGCGCCGCCAGCGACCCCCGCATCGCCTCGATCACGCCATGGTCCAACAATGCCGAAATCTGCTCGCTGCCGACCTTCTGCCACGCCAACCCGGAGCCAGCCGATCCGGATGCGCTCGCTCGAGTAATAGCCGCCGGGGGCGCGCCGAATTACCCGGAATTGCCCACCGGCGTGGGCTTTTGCCTGTGGTTGCGGCGGGCAACGCTGGATCAGATCGGCAACTTTGACCAGGCGACTTTTCGCCGTGGCTACGGCGAGGAAAACGACTGGTGCCGCCGCGCCGCCGGCCATGGCTGGCGCAACGTGCTGTGCGACGATGCCTACGTGGTCCATCAGGGCGGACAGTCCTTTGCCGCCGAAGGACACCACCCTGGTGGCGAGAACCTGCGCCGACTGGTCGCGCGCTATCCCGACTACCAGCGCCTGGTCGCCGCGTTCATCCAGGCCGATCCATTGGCAGCGCGGCGTGATCAGCTCAATGCCGCGTTCATGCCGATTGAAGATCGAAAGTCGTGAGACAAAAGAGCGAGAAGAGCAGGTAACCACAAAGGACACAAAGGACACAAAGGAAAGCATTGAGCGTGGGCGCGTGGACGGGCACGGTCGCAACTCTAGAGCGCGATGGTGGAATTACCCCAAAGACCAGTCCCTTTCGCTCTGCTCTCCTTCGTGTCCTTTGTGTCCTTTGTGGTCAATCAGCTCTTTCGCTCTTCAGCAGACCGCGATCACGCCTCACTGCCGGGCCTTGTGCGATATTCACGATCTTGAACCGAGTTCTCGTGCGGGATAAATCATGTCGAGGTTGGCAATCGCGTATCTACTTCTGTTGTGTCTGCCAGCGACGATGGCGCAGGCGGCTGGCCCGACGGTGATCGTCGATATCCAGCGTGCCGGTGCGGCCGAGTTGGCCCGACTCAAGGCGGCCGACGGCGTGGAATGGAACGCGGAGTTCGGGACCGAGTTGCTGCTCGGGATCGCACCGGTGGCGCTCGAGCACTGGTTGCAACCGCGCGGCGTCCGCCTCGGGCCGGCGCGACTGGCCGCCGATGAGGTAGTCGTGGGCGATCATGTCTGCAATCTGGACGATCCGGAGCCGGCCATTGCGGTGGTGGGTGGGTACGAATTCCTGCGCAAGCCGCCTGCGCTGGCGCGAGCCACT
>JBGTIE010000710.1:0-1516 GCA_041745855.1 Lysobacterales bacterium
CCGGGCTGGCGGCGATCTGGACTGGCGCCGCGATCGGCGCAGCCGCGGCCAGTCCGGTCGGCAGGCGCGACAGCCGCACGCTCTCTTCGCCCTCGCGAATCTCCAGCTCGGCCAGATTGGATTCTTCGAGCAGCTCGATCAGTTTCTTGATCTTGCGGATATCCACTAGTCGATTCCTTGTTTGTGCAGATGGGCGCAAAGCGCGTCCAGTGCGAGCTGGTAGCCGAGTGCGCCGAAGCCGCAGATCACGCCGACTGCCTGATCGGACAAATAGGAGTGGCGCCGGAAGGGCTCGCGCGCATGAATGTTGCTCAGATGCACCTCGACAAAGGGCAGCGCGACCGCGACCAGCGCATCGCGCAGCGCGATCGAAGTGTGGGTGAAAGCCCCCGGATTGATGACAATGCCGTCGCTGCCGTCGAGTCGGGCGGCGTGGATGCGGTCGATCAGCACGTGCTCGGCGTTCGACTGCAGACTATCGCAGGCGTGCCCGTTGCTGCTCGCGTGCTGCTCCAGACCGGCATCGATCTCTGCCAGCGTGGTGCGGCCGTAGACGCTCGGCTCGCGCTGACCCAGCAGGTTCAGGTTGGGTCCGTGCAGGACCAGGATCCGTGCCATTGTCCGTCCTTCATCGGTGAGATCCACAGCCGCGGCCGACCAGCAATGGCGGTAGGGGTGCGAACGATCCGCCTAGTGTGGAAGCAAGGTCAAGACCCTGTCCAGTGCGGATGGACCTGCAGATCGCATATTTTTGCCGAACATCACCGCAAATTGACTATAAATCGCGGCTTTTGATCACCGCAAGTATGGCTTCGGGTGGTTGGCGCAAGCCGTCCTTCAGTCGGAGAACGGCTGCTGCAGCAGCGCGCTCAGCCTCTGATGGTCGGGCTCGCGGCGCTCGTCAAGGCCGATCTGCATGCCGTCTTGTGCATCCCTGGTGTAGCTGCGGCAGAGCCGGTCCCAGATGCTCAAGGCGTTGCTGAAGTTGCTGTCGGTCTCGAAGCGGCGGGTGGAATGATGGATCCGGTGCATGTTCGGCGTGACGATGATCCAGCGCAGGGCGTGGTCCAGGCGGTCCGGAAAACGCAGATCGGCGTGGGTGAACAGGGCCATGCCGCTGAGAATGATCTCGAAGACCACAATGGCTTCGGCCGGCGCGCCCAGTGCGACCGCCAGCAGCATTTTCAGGATCATCGACAACAGGATCTCGAAGGGATGAAAGCGCACCCCGGTGCTGAGATCGAAATCGGTGTCGCTGTGGTGGACCGCGTGCAGCAGCCAGAACGGGGGTGAGTGGAAGATCCGATGTTGCCAGTAGATCGCGAAATCGAATACCAGCAGGGTCACGACCCAGTGCCAGACCGTTGCCAGATCGAACTGGTGCAACAGGCCGCGATCGTGCTCGGCCGCCCACAGCGCGGCGGCAATCGCGCCGCCCGGTGCGATCACCCGCAGCAGCAGCGTATTGAAGGCGGCCAGACCCAGATGGCGTCGCCATCGAACTGCCCGATCGCCT
>JBGTIE010000711.1:0-2814 GCA_041745855.1 Lysobacterales bacterium
GCCGGTGCGCCGCGGCTGCTGCTCGCCGACGAGCCGACCGGCAACCTCGACTCGCTGATGGCGCGCGGGGTGATGGACCTGATGGAAGAGATCAACGACCAGGGCACGACGATCATCATGGTCACCCACGATCCGGAGCTGGCCGCGCGGGCCCAGCGCAACGTCCACATCATCGACGGCCAGGTCAGCGAGGTCGATCGTGGACCGCAGCTGGCTCCGCCCAGCGCTGCCGCGGCCTGAAGGAGCACTGGCATGATCGCCTACTACCTGCGCCTGGCCGCCACCAGCCTGCGCCGCACCCCGGTACTGACCACCCTGATGGTGTTCGCGGTGGCGGTCGGCATCGGCGCCAGCATGACCGCATTGACCGTGCTGCGGGCGATGGGTAACAACCCCTATGCCTACAAGAACGATCTGATCTACGTGCCGCAGCTGGATAACTGGAATCCGCAGTCGGCCTATGATGAGGACGGCCATCCGCCGAATCAGGTCACCTATCTCGACGCGCGCGCCCTGCTCGATGCCGGTCGCGCCGACCTGCAAAGCGCGATGTACGCGACCGGGCTGGCGGTGACGCCGGAGAATGTCGAGACCTTGCGCCCTTTCAATGCCAGCATTCGTGTCGCCGGCGCGGACTTCTTTGCAATGTTCGACGTGCCCTTCCGTTTCGGCGGACCGTGGAGCCGTGGCGACGACAGCAACAAGGCACGCGTGGTCGTGCTCGGCAGCGAACTCAATGACAGGCTGTTCGGCGGCGAGAACAGCGTCGGACGTGAGGTACAGCTCGGCGACGAGCGCTATCGGATCGTCGGTGTGCTCGATCACTGGCTGCCGATGCCGCGGGTCTATGATGTGATCAGCGACACCTTCGCCGAACCCGAGGAGGCGTTCATCCCGTGGGAAGTGGCCATCGACAAGCAGATGGGCAACCATGGCAACAACAACTGCTATCGCACCCCGGAGCTGCCGGGCTGGGAAGGCCGGCTGCAGAGCGAGTGCATCTGGATGCAGTTCTGGGTCGGGTTCAATCGGGCCAGCGCCGCCCCGGCCTATCGCGCCTTTCTCGACGAATATGTCCGTGAGCAAAAGAAGCTGGGCCGCTTCGAGCGACCGTTGAACAATCGCCTGAGCCCGGTCGATGAGTGGCTGGAGCGCAACGAAGTGGTGGCTCAGGACAGTCGTATCCAGGTCTGGATTGCGTTCGGTTTTCTCGCGGTGTGCGTGGTCAACACGGTCGGCCTGCTGTTGGCGAAGTTCCTCGGCCGGGCCGGCGAAATCGGCGTGCGGCGTGCCCTGGGCGCGAGCCGCAAGCAGATCTTTGCCCAGTTCCTGACCGAGGCCGGGGTGATCGGCGTCGCTGGCGGCTTGATCGGGCTGCTGTTGACCGGGGCGATGCTGGCCGGGATGCGCCTGCTGCAGGGCGAAGGCTTCGCCCATCTGACCCGGGTCGATGGCGACATGATCGTCATCACGCTGACCGTGGCTGTGCTGGCAACCCTGCTGGCCGGGCTGATCCCGACCTGGCGTGCATGCCAGATTGCCCCCGCGCTGCAACTCAAGAGTCAGTAAGGAGCGCCCACATGCTGCACATCAAACCCATCCTGTCGGCCCTGCTGCGCAACCGCATTGCCGCTGGTGTGATCGCGCTGCAGATTGCGCTGACCGTGGCAATCATCGTCAACTGTCTGTATCTGGTCATCGACCGAGTCTCCGACATGGGCCGGCCGAGCGGTTATGACGAAGCCAATCTGTTCACGATCGCGGTGACCAGGATGGATTCCAACGGCGATCTGGCGGCCGAAACCGAGGCCGATCTGGCCGCCCTGCGTGCGTTTCCGGGCGTCGTCGGCGCAACATCCACCAATGCGCTGCCGCTGGATCGCGGCGGCTGGAGCTACAGTTTCGCCAGCTCGCTGGAGAAGGCCGAGTCCGGCCGTGACGAAGATAATCGAGGCGGGGCGGTTTACATGACCGACCATACCGGGCTGGAAGCGACCGGCGTGGAGCTGACCCGCGGCCGCTATTTCCACGCTGAGGAGATCGAGGACATGACCGCCGGTGCGCGGCCAAACGCAGCAGTGATCATCCTCAGCGACGCGATGGCGACGGCCTTGTTCGGCGATGCCGATCCGCTCGGCAAGCCGGTCTATTTCGCCGGTAGCCCGGATCAGCCGCCGGCCACCGTGGTGGGCACGGTAAGGCACCTGCAGAGTCCATGGACCACCTGGGAAAACACCGAGCAGAGCACCCTGCTGCCCTGGCGTGTCTTGTTCGAGTCGCGCCGCTACCTGATCCGCACCGAGCCCGGCCAGCGCGAGACGGTGATGGGGCAGACCGAAAAGTTGCTCGCCGATCTGGACAACAACCGCATCATCCACCGGATGCGCAGCTACGAGGAGATCCGCGCCCTCGGCTACCGCGAACAGCGCGCGATGGCCTGGATCCTCGGTGCGACGATGCTTGGCCTGTCGCTGGTGACCGCGCTGGGCATCGTCGGCATGGCCAGTTTCTGGGTCACCCAGCGGATCAAGCAGATCGGCACCCGCCGCGCGCTGGGCGCCCGCCGCTTCGATGTGCGACGCTATTTCCAGGTCGAGAATGCGCTGATCAGCCTGGCCGGCATTGCCCTCGGCGTCACCCTGGCCTGGCTGCTGAATGTCTGGCTGGTCACGGAAATGGCGCTGCCGCAGCTCCCCTTGGCGTATCTTCCACTGGCCGCGCTGGCAGTGTTCGTGCTCGGCCAACTCGCCGTCTTCGGCCCCGCCC
Source organism: Lysobacterales bacterium (assembly GCA_041745855.1). Classification (GTDB taxonomy): domain Bacteria; phylum Pseudomonadota; class Gammaproteobacteria; order Xanthomonadales; family SZUA-5; genus JAWLAT01. The sequence goes on from JBGTIE010000711.1 coordinate 2,767, forward strand.
GCCGCGCCAGCCAGGTGTCACCGGCGGTGGCTACCCGGACGGTTTGAG
>JBGTIE010000712.1:0-2959 GCA_041745855.1 Lysobacterales bacterium
AGTTCATCGACTATTCGCAGCACGCCGAAGTTCTGATCGAGGTAATAGGTCATGCCCTCTGCGGTGGTGAGCTTGTACAGACTGGGATCGACTGGCGTGGACGGGCTGTCCGGATCGACCAGGTTGGTGCCGCCTCCGGCCACCGTGGTCACGCGCAACAAGCCGTAGTTGAGCTGATCCAGTTGGCCATGCGTGTTGTCATCGGCCGGTTCGAACAGCAGATGACCGTAAATGCCGGGCAACCAGCTTTGACATTCGGCCGACCACTTCGGACGGAAACTCTGCACATCGCCGTCCGGCAGGGTGATCGTGACCACCGGCGATCCGCTGGGCCGAATGCAGAAGGCACCCAGTGGCCCGCCTTCTTGCTGGATGGTCCAGGAGAAGCCCATCTTGCGGCTCTCACGGATGCGCACGTTCTGATAGTCGATGGTCCAACCAAAGCCAAAATCCAGCGACTGGTGGGCCTGGCGGGTGTCGTAGGTGCGCGTGACGCGAATCGGAATGCCCTGTAGCGGGACCTCGATTTCCTCGAAGCTGATCTGAAAATGGCCGACCTTCATGTCGCCGTCGATGCGGACCTGGATGGCCGTCTCCGACACCAGACCGTTGGCGTCCTCGGCGAGCAGGCTCAAGTTGTAGACCCCATTGAAGAGCAGCGTGGGATCGAGCGTGCCGAGCACGCCGTTGTCCACGTTGTGCTGACCCTGGGCCAGAACCACGGGTTCGGCGGTGGGCGTATTGCCGGGCCGCAGGGCCAACACCCAGTGGCTCAGACTGGCGTCCTGGACGGTGCCGATGACCTCGACCGGCGCACTGACACGGGCGTTGTCGACCGGGCTGGCAATCGACACGATCGGCGCGCTGCCGTCGCCCGGCATTCGGACCGACAGCGCCACCTGGCGTTCGACCACATGGCCGGCCACGTCACGCACCCGCGCGCTGACCGGTATCGATCCGGCGCGTGTGGGCGTATACGGATGACTGCCGTTGCTGTCTGCGATCTGCACACCATCGGCACTGACCGACAGGCTGGCGATGCCCTGGTTGTCGCTGGCGGCCACGATGATCGTCGTGCCTTGGCCCAGATCGATGGTCGGAGGATCGACGCTGAACTGCAACTGCGGCGGCTCCGGATCGAGCAGTGGCGCCAGTCCCAGGGCGGGAGCCACCAGGCCGACGAAAAGCTGCGCGTCGATGAGAGGATCCAGATCCGGGCCGATGGCCTGATCGAGCAGGCTGGAGGCGATCAGATTCAGCACGCTGTCGCTCAGGCCGATGTCCGGGCCACTCTCGGCCAACGCGGTCAGTCGTTCGGCGGCATCCAGCGTCGCTGCCAGTCCGGCCGCCGCCAGGTCGCGTAGTTCCTGCGGGCTTTCCTGGTCGAGCAAGCCAAGCAGCAGCCAGGCGCGCGACATTGCGGTCGACACGCTGGCACCCTGCAGGCGCGGCGCGACGCCCGCCTCCGGTGCCCCGTGAATCAGACTGAAACCGGCGTGATCGTCTGCCGCAGTGACGTAGGCCGCCTGACCGGACCAGCCAGGCAGAGACTGCGCGGCGGCAACGAAATGCAGCGTGCCGCTCGCGGCGAGCGCTGCGGCCAAGGGCTGATGCAAGGAGGCCGGCAAGTCGAGCGTCTGGAGCAGGGCCGTGTCACTGGCACTCAGGCGATACACCGGTGCGCTCGCGAGCAGGGCTTGTTGCAGCACCGAGACGGCTGCACGGCCGTCGGCAGGATGGAGCAATTGCAGGATCTGCTGGCCGTAGAGGGCCTGCAGCGCCAGGCTCTGGCGCAGGAAGCGCAGCTCATCGCCACCCTGACGCGCACTGGCCAGATGCGGCGGCGAGACATCGTCCAGTGCCAAGCCAATCGCGCGCGCGGAGGTCAGGATGCCGAAAGGCGCTTCCACCTCGAGTTGCAGATAACCGCCCAGTGCACCCATCTGACGGTGGAAATGGATGCCGTTGAGTCCGGCCAGCCAACGCTGGTAGACGTCCGCCACCAACAAATGGTGTTCGCCGGCGAGTTGTAGCCAGTGCGCGGCGGCAACGGCCGGTGAAGGCGAGGTTCCCGCAGCACCGCTGCCCTGCTGCCACTGCTGCAGTGCAGTAAACGCGGCACTGGCGCCAAGCTGCAGGCCACCGTGCCAGCTCGGGTGCAAGCTGCGCGCTTCACCGACGTGTGCGGGATCGCGCCGCACTGTGTGCCAGCCGGCAGGGTGATGCAGGGTCAGCGTGCCGTGCAGCGCCTGACCCAGGGTCAGTGCCGGTCCGCTTTGCAGCAGCGTCTCGCCGAGCCACAACTGCGGCCGCAGTTCAATCAGATAGGCCGGCAGGTCGGCCGGGAGCTGATCGAGGGTAGTCGCACCAGGCGGCAACAGAGCACGCAGGGCGTCGCGATCGACACTGCTGGCGGGGGTCCAGCGTAGTGCGATCTGTTGCATTGCAAGCGCCGGGGTCGGCTGCTCCAGCCGGACCAACTCGGCACCGGGTTGACCGTTGTCATCCACGCGCCAGGACCAGACCAGTCGATGGCGGCGCGCATCGTCGAGCGTCGCAGTGGGCGTACCCGCGGTAAGTACCTCGTAAGACAGGCTTCCCGGGAAATAGGGGTAGACGGGGGTGAGGTCCGCTGCGGCGGGCAGCAGATCGCTCAGGCGCGCATCGGCCAGGCCCTGACCGCCCAGTACGTCGCGCAGGCGCAGACCGACGCGCTCGAGCTGCTGGGCGAGTGCATCGGCCCCCAGCGCACTGAGATAGCGCCCCCCCTGATCGACCAGAGCGGCTGCCTCGATCGCCGCGCGCACGCTGTGGGTATCGAGGGACAACAGTGTCAGCCAGTCGAGACCATCACTGTTGGTGAGGACCTTGAAGGACGGATCCAACGCAACCCAGGCGTCGCCCTGCCGATGCCGTGCACCGCGTGATGGCACCAGATCGATCCACGCTTCCACCCAGA
>JBGTIE010000713.1:0-2488 GCA_041745855.1 Lysobacterales bacterium
CGGATCAGTGGCGGTGTCGGCGCGACCGGCCTTGCCAAAGGCATGCTCAACCTCCGGCACCGTCTTGATCATGCGGTCGGTCAGCTGCAGCAACTCGCTGGCCTTGCCAGCCGACAGGCCGGGCAGGGCGGTCGGCATGTAAAGCAGGGAGCCCTCATCCAGCGGCGGCATGAATTCACTGCCGATACGGGCGAATGGCCAGGCCGTGGCCGCCAGCACCAGGGCGGCGAAGAGCAGCGTCAGCTTCGGAAAGCGCAGCACGCCTTCGAGGATTGGCCTGTAGGCGGCGATGAGCAGCCGATTGAGCGGGTTGGCCGTTTCGCTGCGGATCGGACCGCGAATCAGATAGCCCATCAGCACCGGAATCAGCGTGACCGCCAACCCCGCCGCAGCCGCCATCGCATAGGTCTTCGTGTAGGCCAGGGGCGAGAACAACCGACCCTCCTGCGCCTCCAGAGCGAACACCGGCAGGAACGACAGGGTGATCACCAGCAGGCTGACGAACAAGGCCGGGCCCACCTCGACGGCGGCCTCGGTGAGCACTTGCCAGCGGGTTTCGCCATCCGGCTCCGTGCCGTGCTCTGCACGCCAGTGTTCCAGATGTTTGTGCGCGTTCTCGATCATCACCACGGCGGCGTCGACCATCGCGCCAATCGCGATGGCAATGCCGCCCAGCGACAGCAGGTTGGCGCTGATGCCCTGATAGTGCATCACGATGAAGGCAGTCAGGATGCCCAGCGGCAGGGTGATCACCGCGACCAGGGCCGAGCGCAGGTGCAACAGGAACAAAGCGCAGACCAGTGCCACGACGATGAATTCCTCGACCAGCTTGCCACCGAGGTTGCTCACTGCATCGCGTATCAGCTCGCTGCGGTCGTAGGTCGGGACGATCTCCACCCCGGCCGGCAGGCTGGCCTGAAGCGAGGCGAGCCTTGCCTTGACCGCGTCGATGGCTGCCAGCGCGTCCTTGCCGGTGCGCAAGACAACGACGCCTCCGACCACTTCGCCCTCGCCGTCGAGTTCGGCGATGCCGCGTCTGAAGGTGGGGCCACGGCCGATGCTGGCAACTTCGCCCAGCAATACCGGCACACCGTTCACGCTGGCCACTGGCACGCCGGCGAAATCGGCCGCGTTGCGCAGATAGCCTTCGCTGCGCACCATCAGTTCCGCCTCGCCCTGTTCGATCACCGATCCGCCGCTGGCCCCGTTGGCGCTGCGTATCGCCTCGACCAGTTGCGCAACGCTGATTCCGCGCGCGGCCAGCGCTTGCGGATCGGGCACGATCTGCCAGGCCTGTACCGCACCGCCGATGGTAGCCACCTCGGCCACGTCGGGGACGGTCTTGAGCTCATAGCGCAAGAACCAGTCCTGCAGCGCGCGTAGCTGCCCCAGGTCGTGCCGACCGCTGCGATCAACCAGCGCGTACTGGTAGATCCAGCCCAGCCCGGTGGCATCGGGTCCGAGCGCCGGGTTGACCGCCTCGGGCAGCCGATCACGGACCTGGCTCAGGTACTCGAGCACGCGCGAACGCGCCCAGTAGAGGTCGGTGGCATCGTCGAACAGCACGTAAACGTAGGAATCGCCGAAGAAGGAAAAGCCGCGCACGGCCTTCACGCCCGGCACCGACAGCATCGTCGTGGCCAGCGGATAGGTCACCTGGTCTTCGATGATGCGCGGCGTCTGGCCGGCCCACTCGGTGCGCACGATGACCTGCGTATCGGACAGGTCCGGCAGGGCATCGAGCGACAGCCGGCTGACCGACCATAACCCCCACGCCGCCAGCAACGCGCTCGCCATCAGCACAACGAAGCGATTGCCGACCGAAGCGCGAATCAGGGCCGCGATCACGGCTGCTGATCCGTCGGGGGCGGGTCTGCATGGCGATGCCCGGCATGCGGATCGGACGTTTCAGTGGCTGGTTCGGGGTCATCCGGCAAGGCGTCGGCGGACATGCCTTGGAGGCGGGTCAGCAGGCCAGACAGACTGGCCTCCGAGTCGATCAGGAACTGGCCCGAGACCACGACCGATTCACCGCCCTCCAGACCATCCAGAATCTCGGTACGCTCGCCGACCTGACGACCGGTCTGTACCCGTACCGGCCTGAAGCTGCCGTCGTCGTCGCGCACGATGACCCGCGCCTCGCGACCGGTGAGGATCAGCGCCTCGCTCGGCAGCCACGGGCAGCGCCGGCCATCGCCGACACTCAGCACGGCATCGGCGAACATGCCAGCTGCCAGCCGACCGTCCGGGTTGGGCAGGACGATGCGGACGCCCTGGGTACGGGTCATGCCATCGATATCCGGCAGCACCGATTCCACCGTGCCGTCGAAGCGCTCACCGGGAAACGCGCTGATCTGCACCGCGGCCATCGTGCCCGGACGCAAGGTGCCGGCGTCGGTCTGCGGCACGCGTGCCTCGAGCCAGATCGGGTCGATACTGTTGAGCCGGAACAGCGGCGCGCCGGCCATCACCGTGTCGCCCTCGCGCG